>JAGTVD010000236.1 GCA_018224505.1 Desulfatitalea sp.
ACGATGCCATCGATGCGCGCTGGGTTGCCGTCGACGACTTGCCCGACCTGGGGATCCACGCCGCTACCCGCGATCTGCTGCGCCTTGTGTTTCAATTCGGATAATTTTTCATCCCCACCCCCGCTACCGGGTGCACCGGCTTAAGGGCTCGCCGCGCCATTGCATTGGCGTATATGCAATCACCCTGTGTTCCCATATCTTGCCTGTCGTTTTTTACAAAATGTGATACATTAATTGAACGCTGCACGGGCAACCGGCGACCATGATTCTGACACAGGAGCGATACCATGATTACCAAAGCGGACATCATCCGCAAGGCCCGCGAGGAAGGTTTCGCGGATATCGGTTTTACCACGGCCGAACCTTTCGAATCCCACCGGCAAATTCTATCGGCGCGGCAGGAAGCGTATGAATGGGTGGGGAAAATGGGTCTGGATCTGATTAAGGGCACCGCCCCAAAGTCGGTCATGCCCGCCGCCGAGACCCTGATCGTGTTGATGGAGGCCTATCTGCGCAACAGCTATCCCCGTTGCATGGAAGCCCATTTCGGGCGTTGCTATCTGGATGACGATCGTGTCCTCAAGAATGGTCTGGCCGTGCGCTTCAAAGCGTTCCGCGCCTGGTTGCGCGACAACGGCATCGAATCCAAGAGCGGGATGAATCTGCCCCACCGTGCGGCCGCGGCCCGTGCCGGTCTGGGCACCCTGGGCAAGAACTGCCTTTTCTATTCGCGTACCGCGGTGCGCCAGGGGTCCTGGGTGCTGCCCATCGCATTGCTGGTGGATCGCGCCTTCGAACCGGATTCCCCGAGCGTGCGGATGGGCTGCCCCGACTGGTGCCGCAATGTCTGCGTTGCCGCCTGTCCCACCCGGGCGTTGAAAGGGGACGGCACCCTGGATCCGCGCAAGTGCATCTCCTACTTGAGCTATTACGGAGAGGGACTGACGCCGCGTGCGCTGCGGGAACCCATGGGGCTTTATGTCTACGGCTGCGATCGCTGCCAGAATGTCTGCCCCCGCAATGCGCCCTGGTTGGCCCGGGATTTGCCAGAGCACCCCAAGATGGCGGCCATGGAGGGGGATTTCGCCCTTGAGCGGCTGCTGCACATGGACCAGGCCTATTACAAGGAGAAGATCTGGCCCCACATGTTCTACATGCCCGCCGAGCAGATCTGGCGCTGGCAGATGAACGCCGCCCGGGCCATGGGCAACACCCGCGACGAACGGTATGTCGACGATCTGACGACCGCAGCGTCCGATGGTGCCGACGAGCGGGTGCGGGCCATGGCCGCCTGGGCCCTGGGCCGCATCGGCGGCCCGCGCGCCCGGGCCGGCCTGGAACGGTTGCGGCCCCGGGCGGCCGGTTTGCTGCTTGAAGAGGTCGAGGCTGCGCTGTCCGATTGCGATTTGAAAAGCTAATCCAAAACTGAAGTGAGCAGGGGGACATATGAAACTCAAGAATGGTGCCGAGTACATTGATAGTCTGCGTCAATTGCATCCCCGGATTTATTACAAGGGCCAGCCGGTGGCGGATGTGACCCGCCATCCGGCCACGGCGCCCCATGTGCGGGCCGCGGCCATGACCTATGCTTTGGCGGCCAAACCTCAATACCGGGAGCTGGCCACCGCCACCTCCCACCTCACCGGGCGTACCATCAGCCGCTTCACCCACGTACACCAGGGTATCGAGGATCTGATCAAGAAGATCAAGCTGCTGCGTATATTGGGCCAGAAGACAGGCACCTGTTTTCAGCGCTGTGTGGGGTTCGACGGCATCAACGCGGTCTATTCGGTGGCCTACGATGTGGACCAGCAGCATGGCACCGACTACCTGGAGCGGTTCAAGCAGTGGCTGATCGGCATCCAGGACGACAATAAAATGGTGGTGGGGGCCATGACCGATCCCAAGGGGGACCGCTCCAAGGGTCCGGCCCAGCAGGCGGATCCCGATCAGTATGTGCATGTGGTCGAGCGCCGTCCGGACGGGGTGGTGATTCGGGGTGCAAAGCTGCACATGACCGGGGCGGTCAATTCCCACGAGGTGCTGGTGATGCCGACCACGGCCCTGGACGAGAGCGCCCGGGATTATGCCATTGTCTGCGCCGTGCCCATCGATGCACCGGGCATCACCCTGATCTTCGGCCGGCAGGCCGGGGATGACCGCCGGGATCAACTGGAACGCATCGATGTGGGCAAGCCGCGTTTCGGTGCCGTGGGCGGGGAGGCCGTGATCGCCTTCGAAGATGTATTCGTGCCCAGCGATCGCATCTTCCTGGACGGCGAGACAGGATTTACCGGCAGTCTGGTGTACCGGTTCGCCGCCCATCACCGGGCCAATTACGGGGCTTGCAAAACCGGATTGATGGACGTGCTGACCGGCGCCGTCAGCCATCTGGCCCAGATCCAGGGAGCCGCCCAGGGTTCCCATGTCCGTGACAAGGTGACCGAGATGATCCATTTGAGCGAAACGCTCTACAGCTCATCGATCGCCTGTTCGGCCGAAGGCGCCCCCACTCCGTCGGGCGCCTATCTGGTGGACACCATGCTGGCCAATGTGTGCAAGCAGAACGTCACCCGTTTTCACTTCGAGGTGGCCCGGCTGGCGGTGGACATCGCCGGCGGGTTCATCGCCACGTTGCCCAGCGAGTACGATCTGGAAAGCGACGAGGTCGGCCACATCGTGGAGAAGTACTTCAGCGGTGTCGCCGGCATTCCCGTCCGGGAGCGCATCAAGATCGGCCGCCTGATCGAGGCCATGACCGGCGGCACCGCCATGGTGGAATCCATGCACGGCGCCGGCTCGCCCCAGGCCCAGCGCATCATGATTTTCCGGGAAGGCAAGCTGGCGGAAAAGATCAAACTGGCCAAAGCCCTGGCCGGCATCCCACAGCACAGCAAGCGGAAGAAAAAAGATCAGCCGTCGATATAAAATTTCCGCGGATCGAACAGCCGCAGCAGCGTCAGGTTGCCGTGGTCCGACACGTCCAGCCGTTGCAGCGTCGGGGCCACCTCCAGCGGCCACCCCACGTTGGCCGTGACCCGCTCCATGCACTGGGCTTCGGTCTCTTCGGCGTGGGATGGCAGGTAGGCGGTCAGGGTGAAGGTGGGCCGCCCGTCCAGCTTTTCGAACAAGCCGATGTCCGTGATCAAGGTTCGCACCCGGGTGCCGGCATAGGTGATGTAAGGGACCTTTTCCACCAATCGGTTGGGACCGGCATTCATCACCACGATGGATTCCTGGTTGGTGTTGGCGATGTCATTGGAACCGCCCGAGCCCACCAGCAGGATTTTGTCGCTGATTTGGGTTGAGTTGGCGTTGCCGGCGGCATCGATCTGGCCGGCGCCCAGCACTCCCAGGCAGCGGTTGTGCGCGCCGCCCACGTTGACCCCCAGCACGGTTTCGATATTGGATAGCATTTTGCAGGTGTGCATGTTGTGCAAGCTGAAGACGGCGGGGTCGGAGGTGCGCGGCATATAGCCGAACATGCCTACCTCGGCCATTACTTCCGCCTCCTGTCCCTTGGCCCGCAGATCATAGAGGGCCAACCAGGCCGCCAGGTTGGACAGGCCGATGCCGGCCAGGATGGTGATGTACCCTTTTTCGGTGCACCGGTCGGCGATCACTTTGGCGGCCGCCAGCACCATGCGTTCCGATGCGTTGGGGGGGGCGTCGAAGTCGACGCGCGCCGCTTCGCTGATGGTTTCGGGAACCCAGGCGTCGGGGGCGGCCTTGCCTTTGAGGTAGACCAGCCGTTCGCCGCCCACTTTGGCCAGGTAGGTGTCGTGATCCGGCACATCCAGGATCCACTCCTGCACCCAGCGGGCAAATTCCTCTTCATTCTTGGTGGTGTTGTTGACTTCGGTCATGAAGTCGTAATCGGAGAAGTAGGCCTCGAACCCGGGCAGACCCAATTGGGTCACACCGATGGGGTGGGATCCGAAGGGGGCTTCGCACACCGCCAGCACCGAGTAGGCGGGGATGCGCACCATATGGGCATGCTGGCGGATGTATTCGGTGGAGACAATCTTCTCGGCGCTGACGATCACCCCTTTGGAGGCGCCCCAGGCGCCATAGGCGTCGCCGGCCAGGGGGTAGGTGATGATGGTGTTGCCGCTGCGATCGGCCACTGCGGCGTGCACCAGGGTGATGTCCGGTTGCAGGGCGCGCAGCAGGCCGATTTGCCCCTCCCCGCCAAAGGGGTTGGCCATGGTTTTGAAATCGGCCTGGTTGTCCCGGGCCATGGTACTGCCGATCAGGGAATGGGTGGGCATGAAATCCCAGCCCATGGCGCCGGCCAACAGGCGCTGGGGAAGGGTGCGCATGGTCCAGTGTTCGATCTCCACGTCACCGTTGCCATAGGCGTTTTGCACCACCGGACAGGGGCGCGGGCTGGGGTAGTTGATGCCGGAGAAGCTGGTGAGGATCTTGCGCGCCAGGCGGTTCTTCACCAGGGCCACCAGGTGCAGGTTCAGCGAAGGGGTGACCACGGTGAATTCGGGCTGTTTGTTCCAGAAGGCCCGGATCAGCTCGTAGACCAGGGCGCCGACGCCGGCCGACATGTTCAGCACCATCTTCGCGCGGACGTGGCGCTGGATGGCTTCCTTGAGCGTGCAGCGTTTGTCTTCGCCTTCCTCCACGGGAAGGGCCAGCTTTTCGGCAATCAGTTGACGCACCGCTTGATCCATCATCCATTTCACCTCTGCATTACACGTATTGACGGGACAGGGTTTCAGCGATGCAGGCCGGCTTTTCGCTGCCTTCCACCTCGATTTGCACTTTCCAGTTGAACTGCAACCCGCCGGTCACCTCTTCGATGCCCAGCAAAGAGATGCGTGGCCGGACCCGTTTGCCCGACGGCACCGGAGCGGCAAAACGCACGCGGTTCAGACCGTAGTTGACCGTCATTTTGGCCGGCGGCAGTTGCAGCGTGTCGGCCATCAGACGCGGGATCAAAGCGAGGGTCAGAAAGCCGTGGGCGATGGTGGTGCCGTAAGGGGACTCGGCGGCGGCGCGCTCCTTGTCCAGATGGATCCACTGAAAATCGCCGGTGGCTTCGGCAAACAGGTTGATTTGCTCCTGGGTGACGGGGATCCACTCCCCCAGGGCGACCTCCTGGCCGATTTTTTGGCGCAGTTCGTCGATGGTCTGAAATGCTATCTTGGGCATGGGACGGCCTTTCTGCTCAGCATGAGCGGTTCGGATGGCTATATGAGTTGAACCAGTTGCTTGCCGAAATTTTTGCCGGCCAGCAGCCCGATGAAAGCGGCCGGCGCGTTTTCCAATCCGTTGACGATGCTTTCGCGGTACTTGATCTTGCCGGCGCGCACCCATTGGCCCAGATCCTTCAGTGCCGCGGGCCAGCGCGCCAGTTGATCGGAGACGATGAACCCCTGCACCTTGAGGCGGTTGACCAGGATGGCGTTGAAGTGCCGCACGGGATAGGGCTCCAGGGCATTGTATTGCGAGATCATGCCGCACACCGGGATGCGGCCGAAGGGCTTCATGCGCGTCAACACCGTGTCCAGTATCGGTCCGCCCACATTCTCAAAGTAGATATCAATACCGTCGGGTGCCGCCGTCTTCAGATCCTCCCGCAGTTGGCCGGCCTTGTAATCCACACAGGCATCCAGTCCCAGTTCGTCGGTGACATAACGGCATTTATCCGGTCCGCCGGCGATGCCCACGGACCGGCAGCCATGGATCTTTGCCAACTGGCCCACCACGCTGCCCACGGCCCCCGATGCCGCCGAAACCACCACGGTCTCGCCCGCCTTGGGCTGGCCGATGTCCATCAGGCCCACATAGGCGGTGACTCCCGGCATGCCCACCGCCCCCAGATAGACCGACAGCGGCAGGTCCTGATCCGTAATGCCGGTCACCCCGGTGCCGTCGCTGACGCCAAACAGCTGCCAGCCGAAGAAGCCGAGCACCCGGTCGCCCGGCTTGAACCTCTCGTTCCGGGAATCCACCACCTCGCCCACCGTGCCGCCCACCATTACATCCCCCACAGTCACCGGCTGAGCATAGGAGGGGGCGTCGCTCATGCGGCCGCGCATATACGGATCGAGGGAAAGAAAGTGGTTGCGCACGAGGAACTGGCCCTGCTGCAGCGTCGGCACATCGGTTCGCACCACCTTGAAGTCACTCTCCTGCACGTCGCCCGTGGGACGCCGCGCCAGCAATACCTGAATATTCTGGTCGGTCATGGCAGAATCCTTTCGTCGAAGGTGAAGTGCTATTTTCCAATGGCCACGGGCGCCGCATTGAAGACCGATGCCGGCACCCAGTGGGAACAGGCTGGAGGCACATGGGATGATATTCGGCATCATCGAACATCAAAATGTTCATGTCGAACCCCAAGGGTCGCCGGGAAACAGAAAAAGTATGTCAGAAGCCCGGGGGGCTGTCAACGCCCAAACCGCTTGCATGCAGGCTGATCGCATGTACGCCAAAAGAGATGGCGCGGTGTTTGTGCCCATCGAGCCGGTGCACCCGGTAGCGGGGGTGTGTCGCTGCACGCAACGGGGTTCAAGTGACGCTAAGGGGTGTGCTCCGGGTAGGCCCGCAAACTCACTGCGTTCAGACAGTGCG
>JAGTVD010000237.1 GCA_018224505.1 Desulfatitalea sp.
GAATGCCGCTGAAATTGCAGACCACGATGACCTGTTCTGCAGGGGATTTGCCGGTGCGGATCAGGCTGAGCACGGATTGGTGGGAATCGTTGCAATCGATCCATGCGAATCCTTTGGATTGGCAGTCTAATTGATGCATGGCGGGTTCGTCCCGATACAATTTGTTCAAATCCTCCAGCCAGCGCTGCAATCCGGCATTAAGCGCCTCCCGGAGCAAGTGCCAGTCCAGGCTGCGGTCATGGGACCACTCCTGCCTCTGGCCCCACTCACCGCCCATAAAAAAAAGCTTTTTGCCCGGTTGGGCGTACATATAACCGAACAGCAGACGCAGATTGGCAAAACGCTGCCATTCGTCACCGGGCATTTTACCTACCAACGACCCTTTGCCGTGCACCACCTCGTCATGGGAAAGGGGCAGCATGTAATTCTCGTGCCAGGCGTAAAGCATCCGGAAGGTGAGCTTGTCGTGGTGGTAGCTGCGATGAATGGGGTCGCGCGAAAAATAGTCGAGCGTGTCGTGCATCCATCCCATATCCCATTTCATATCGAATCCGAGACCTCCCCGGTAGATCGGCCGCGACACCTGGGGCCAGGAGGTGGACTCCTCGGCCACGGTCAGCGTGCCCGGGTAGTGGGCGTGCACCTCCGCGTTGAGCCGTTTGAGAAAATCGATGGCTTCCAGGTTTTCATTGCCGCCGTAAGTGTTGGGGATCCATTGGCCCTCGTCCCGGGAGTAGTCGAGATAGAGCATGGAGGCCACGGCGTCCACCCGGAAACCGTCGATATGATACTTGTCCAACCAGAACAGCGCGCTGCTGATCAAAAAGCTGATCACCTCCCGGCGACCGTAGTTGAAGATCAGGCTGCCCCAGTCGGGATGAACCCCTTTGCGCGGATCGGCATGCTCAAACAGGTGCGTGCCGTCAAAATACCCCAGACCATGTTCGTCGGATGGAAAGTGGGACGGCACCCAATCCAGAATCACACCGAATCCCGCCCGGTGGAGCTGATCGACCAGGTACATGAACTCTCCGGGCGCGCCATAACGGCTGGTGGGGGCGAAGTAGCCCAGGCACTGGTAGCCCCAACTGCCGTAAAAGGGGTGCTCCATCACCGGTAGAAACTCCACGTGGGTGAAGTTCATCTTGCGCAGGTATTCCACCAGGCGCGGGGCCAGCTCGCGGTAGGTCAGATGACGATTCTCCTCCTCGGGGACCCTCAGCCAGGAGCCCAGGTGCATTTCGTAAACGGCAATGGGTGCTTCAATGCGGTTGCGCGTCCCGCGTTGGGCCATCCACGCCTGGTCGTTCCATTCGTAGTCCAACGCCCAGACCACCGAGGCGGTTTGCGGCGCCAGCTCGTGGAAAAAGCCGAAAGGGTCGGTCTTGTCCACCTGGTAAGCATCGCGTGTCGACACCAGATGATACTTGTAGATGATTCCCTGACCAAGGCCGGGGATGACACCCGTCCAGATGCCCGATTGTTTCAAGGGACGCAATGGATGGCGTTGCGGGTCCCATTGGTTGAAATCGCCAACGACACTGATGTCCCGGGCGTTCGGGGCCCAGACGGCGAAATGGACCCCGGCCTGTCCGTCAAGGGTCACGGGGTGTGCCCCCAACTTCTCGTAGAGCCGAAAGTGGCTGCCCTCGTTGAACAAGAAAAGATCCTCATCGGTCAACAAGGTATGGTCGTACCGGACCGACCCGATTGACACACCGTTCTCCGATGGATTGACAGGCGGCATCGTTTATCCCTCCCCCCGCAACAACTCCCTCAACCCGAATATCGGTATCGGCAGCCAGTCGGGGCGGTTGTTGAGCTCGTAGCCCAGTTCGTAGATCACCTTTTCGATGAGCAGGGCATCGAGCAGCACTTGCCGTTCGGCAGGGCTCGCCGGCAGGAATCCGGCCGGGTCAGCTTCTTGGAAGTAGTGCTTCAGAAAGATAGCGCTGACCCAGCGGTACCAGTACTCTGCCCAGTCGTGGGCCAACGGCCGGTCTTCGGCCTGAAAAATGCCCCGCCGTTGCTCTTCCAGCAAGGCGCTGTGCGCTGCGTAATGGAAGGAGCGCAGCATGCCGGCCACATCCCGCAGGGGCGAACGCTTGATGCGACGCTCCTGGACCGGACGGGCCGGTTCACCCTCGAAATCGATGATCATAAAATCTTTACCGGTGAACAGTAACTGCCCGAGATGAAAATCGCCATGGCAACGCAGTCGCAGGCCCGATAATTTCTGTTGCAGCAAGTTGCCAAGGGCATTGATGACGGTCTCCTTGCGGGCAACCGTATCCCGGCAGTCGTCCTGAAGGTTTTGGGGAAGCGTGGGAATCTTTTTCTGGAGTTGGGTCAGCACGGTGACGGCCAGGGACCGAATGGACTGGTAGATGGAACGTTGGTAGAGTTTGGAGAAGGGTACGGGGGCGAATGAGTCGTCCTCGGTTTCAGCAGCCAGCACCGAATGCATCCGGGCCGTGCATTGGGCCAGAATGCGGGCCACTTCGGCATACATGCCGATACGGTCATTGACCTCCACGGGCACCTCGCCAGCGGCCAGGCAGAGCAGCGAAGCAACTGGAAGCACGGGTTTGCGCCGCCGATCTTTCTCGACCACCTGTTCGAAGAAGCGATGCAAATGGTTCATGGTGAATTCCCAGGCATCACCCTGGTTGGGCACATAGACCTGCAGAACGGCCAGGGTGTCGGGGGCCGCATTGGCGCGGCGGTATTCCAGATGACCGGCAACCGCCGGCACATGTGGAAACCCCTTGCGGGTGAGCAGCGTGCCGATTTCCAGGTCCGGATTGAGCCCTTCATGCAAACGGCGGTACCATTTGAGAATAAAGCGGTTCCCATAGACCACCGAGGTATTGCTCTGCTCGGTCTTGAGCAGTCGGGTGTCAAGGGGGCGGTCTGCGCCATCGTAAAGGGGTTTGAAAGCCCGGGTAATGCCGGCGGCAAGGGTCCCGGCGGCGCCTTTGCCGCCGCCGCGCCGCGCCAGCAGTTCGAGCACGCCATCGCAGAAAGGTTTGAGGGTCAGGGCGTCCACGATTATCCCCGCCGTGCCATCGGCGGCGCGTACCCTGCCCAGAACCGCACGGGGGTTGTCGCTGCACAGCCGGTCCGCAGCCGGTGACGGCACATAGGCCAGCGGCAGCTGGTACGCTTCTTCGGTACCATCGATGTAATCCAGACGGACAAACGTCAGAAACGCATCCGCCCCGTTGCTGTGGACCGGCAGCACTTCGGTCACCCGCGCCGCCTTGATCCGTCGTCCTTTGCCGCCGAACCAACGTTGGGTTCTCAGGTAGGCCGGTATGTGGGGCGCCAATGCGTTGGCCTGATCGGAGAAAGTCTCCTTCCAGGAGCGCTCCACCTCCAGCAGCGGCAGTCGGTCCGGGTCGGCCGTCGCCACATCGACCGGGATCAAATCGGAGTCATCCTGCAAGCTGAACCAGTAAAAAGAGTGCGGTCCAAGCGTGAGGGGATAGGCGACGTCGGGTTTCACCGCCGGAAAAGCGGTGTTGCCGAACACCTCCACCGGCACCGCCCCCTCGTGA
>JAGTVD010000238.1 GCA_018224505.1 Desulfatitalea sp.
GCCCTCCGTGGCAACGCCCAAGGGTGGCAGGTACGGTCATCGATCCGACGTCATCGCGTCGGCGGACAACGACAGGTAGCAGAGTGGATGGGGAAACACAAGATGATAGCGGTTAACACCAATCCTGCCCCATTGACCCCGACCGCATGCTATGGCATAGTACGCCTTGCGTACAGTAAGGGGCATATCCAGAGATGCCCTGAAATCCCTTCTGATTTTGATTTGTAATTGACTGTTTTCCACTTCCCGTGGCCTCGGAAACGTTGCCGTGCCGCATCCGCCATGGCGGTAGCGGTGTGGTTGTGTCTGCCAAGCTGTCCATACCCAACAGGGAGGTGCCGTGATCATAGTTCAGAAGATGATGCGCAACGCGTTTTTTTCGGTGTTGCGCCGGTCGCCGAAGCCTTTGCGGGATCTTTTTCTTCGATCCCGGCTCAACCTCAAACCCATGCCCCGGGATCTGGTGTTCGAAATCGCCCATACCCGGCCGGATCTCGACCAGGCATTCCAGTTGTTGCATGACGCCTATGTCAAGGAGGGGTTCAGCAAACCGCACATCAGCGGAAGACGTGTCACCGACTATCACGCCTTGCCATCGACCACGACATTGCTGGCCAAATACGACGGGGATGTGGCGGCCACCATCTCGGTAATACGCGATGGGCCATTCGGTTTGCCGGCCGATTCGGTGGTGGACCTCTCCCCCTTTCGCCAAAAGGGACAGCGCTTGGGAGAAGTCTCTTCACTGGCCATCAACCCCCGTTATCGCGGCCGCTCCGGGGAGGTGATGTTTCACCTGTTCAAATACATGCTGCACTACAGTATGTATTACTTCGGTCTGGATCGCTTCGTGGTCGTGGTCAATCCCAACCGCATTACCCTGTACGAATCGATTCTGGCCTTTGAACAGCTGCACTCCGCCAACATCCGGTCCTATGCCTTTGCCAACAACGCCCCGGGGGTGTGCGCCACCCTGGATCTGGTGAACCTGGAAGAGACGTTTCGTCGCATTTACACCGGTCGGCCGGTTCGTCAGAATATTCATCACTTCTTTTTCGGTGCCTACGGACCGGCGGAAAAGCGCCAGTTCATCTTTCCCGAGCGCCCTTATTACACAGCCGCGGATCCGGTGATGAGTCCGGAGATCATGCACTACTTTTTCAATCAATGTACCGATTTTTTCCAGCGACTCAACCATAACAAGGTAAAAATCTTGCAGCAGATCTATCGTGAAGAGGCCTATAATCCCATCTGGCCGCGGCACGCGCTTACCGATGGGACCTATTATCGGTCTCATCGTCGTTTCGATGTCGCTTGCACCGCCGAACTGGTGGGCCATCGCCCCGGGTTTGGCGCATTGCATGTGCTGGATGCCTCGCGCACCGGTGTGCGTGTACGTTCTTCACTGCCGTTGCAAGCGCCGGGGCGGTCGATGCTGGAAGTGGTGGTGGGCCGCCACAAGCGTGCCTGGGTTCACGCGAATTGCCGATGGCAGCAGGCTGGCACTGCGGGGCTGCAAATTGTGGCGGCTGATGCCGACTGGCATCATTTTATTGATTATATGGAAAATCGTATGGCGCTTATGGCCCATCCAGTGGGTTGCGCCCCGATGGAACAGGTGAACGATAGGCCTGCCTGGCTTGAAGGCCCCGGTCACTCATATGTCCCGCCTCCCAAGGAGTTGCGTATCGATGACTGCCACTGCGAACAGAATTGTCCGAGAAGTCCGTCTTTTTGAATGCTTTATCCGGTATGCCTGGCCGGCCTACCGGCACTTGGTCCGCCGGACCTTGACGCCTCGTTGCCGGCGGTGCGTTCTTCCCGAAAGCTTCAGCCCCCTTGTGGATGGCGTCTGCGCTTTCTGCCGGAATGACGCCCCAAGCGAGGTTTCATCCGCCCGCAAGGACAAAACGGGCATGCAGAAGCGCTTTGACGCGTTGATGCAGGATCAACTCGCCCGGCACGATCGGCGCTACCATGTCATGCTGCTGTTCAGCGGCGGCAAGGACAGCAGCTATATGCTGCACCGCCTGCGGTACGACTATCCCGCGCTGCGCATCCTGGCTGTGACGGTGGACAACACCTTCATGAGTCCGGTTGCCATGGACAACATCAAAGAGATCATCCGCCGATTGGATGTGGATCACCTGATGCTGCGCCCCCGGGCCGCCACCATGGAGAAGATGTTCCGATACGCCATCACCCATCTCAACGACAAGGGCTGTGCCGGCACAGTGGACCAGTTTGATGGGGATTTTTTCTCCGATCTGGCCCGTAACCTGGCCGCGCATATGGATATCCCCTTCATCATCTGGGGGCTCTCACCGTCCCAAGTGGAAAATATCCTCGGACTCACCACTTTCATCACCGATCCGGCGGACGAGGCCCGTGCCCGGGAGACAGTGGCCGGTATCCGGTTGCGCGATGTGTTCGATGAAGAGGAGATGCACTACTGGTGGAACGGTCCCTTGTGGCCGGCTCATCGCCGGCCGCGAATGATCTTCCCGCTTTACATCTGGGATCTGTCCGAGACCCATATCAAGCAGGAAGTGGAACGTATTGGCTTGATGCCCCGTGGGGCGTCGAGTCCGCTGTTGACCAACCATATGTTGATCCCCCTGATGGGCATCGTGGACATGCTCCGGTTGGGTTATTCCTCCTTCGAACCCGAATTCGCCGGCATGGTGCGCGAGGGCAAGGCGGACCGAAAGTATTGGCTATATATGTTCGAGACCATGGAGTACGCTGCGCGCACCGGACGTCTCTTAGGAAGCGTCGTGGATGAAGCGCTGGCCCGTTTGTCGCTGCGCCGATCCGATTTTGGCATCAAGGGTGGGCGCTGATATGGCCATGGTCACTGCCTTTGAGACAATTCCCGCCCTGCTGGCGGCGCGGGTCAGGGCCACACCCGCAGCCGTGGCTTTCATGGAAAAAGATGCCGACGGCCGGTGGCGGTCCACTTGTTGGGGCGCCTTCGGGGCGGCGGTGTCCGATCTGGCGCGGCGGCTCCGAAGCATCGGTCTGGGACCGGGGGATTCGGTGGCCATTCTGATGCCCAACAGTGTGATGTGGGAAACCGTTCAGCATGCGGTCTACCGTTTGGGGGGAGTTGTAATCGGTCTGGACCTCAACGATTCGCCCGTCAGGGTGGCAGAGATCTTCGGGCGTTGCGCACCCACCGCTTTGTTTGTGGACCGCACCGAGCGCTTGCGGCAGCTTTCGTCAACGTCTCTCAAGGGCTTGCGGGTGATCATCGCCGGCCAGATCGATCAAGGTGCGCCGGTGCCGGCGGGCGGTGGGTTCTTCGTCCTGAACAATCTACCCGCCGCCAACGATGCGGCGCTCCCGGCGACAGTAGAGGGCACCGCCACCGCCACCGTCTTGTTTACTTCGGGCACCACGGGTCGCCCGAAAGCCTTTTCCTATGAGCACCGGCAGGTGGCTGCGGCGGTCCGGGCCATCGTGCACCATTTCGGCCAGTTGCCCGAGCAGGCCCATACCGCGTGCTGGCTACCGTTGGCCAACCCTTTCCAGCGGATCATTAACTTTTGTGCCTTGGCCATGAATTGGAAAGCCTTCATGGTGCCGGTACCGGCCACGATCATGACACAAGTGCCGCAGATTGCTCCGCATGTGTTTGCTGCCGTACCAAGATTTTTTGAAAAGGTGATGGACGGTATCCACCGGGAGATTACCGGAATGCCCGCGGTCCGGCGGATGCCCGCCCAATGGGCCTTGCGCATCGCAGCGGCCTATCGCACAACGGTGTCGGCCGGCCGTCGGCCGGCCGGTTGTTTGCGCTTGCTCCACCGCATGGCCGACCGCCTTGTTTTGCGCCGGATCCGGGAGGTGATGGGACCGCACTTGCGCTATGGCATCAGCGGTTCAGCCGCCATGCCGGCCGCATTGGTCCGTGCATTCGATGCCCTGGGATGGCCTATTCTGGAGGCGTACGGCATCAGCGAGAATATCGTGCCCATGGCCATGAATGTGCCGGGGGCGATCCGCCCCGGCAGCGTTGGGCGGCCAATGGCCGAGAACACCCTGCGCGTTGCCCCCGACGGTGAGATTCTAGTCAAGGGCATTGGGGTCTCGTCCGAAGCCGGCCCGTTGACCGACGAAGGCTTTCTGAAGACCGGTGATCTGGGCATACTGGATGACGAGGGGTTCCTTTGGCTGACGGGCCGCAAAAATGACCTGTTTAAACTCTCCACCGGCCGCAAGGTCAGCCCCGCGGCCATCGAGGAGGCGTTGGGCGGCATCGATGGCGTGGAGTTCGCTGTCGCCACCGGTCAGGACCGCCGATATGTGGTGGCCTTGCTCAATATGGACCCTGCCCGGTGGTGCCTGCTGAACCAACGCCAAAACGGCTTGCAGGGGGCACTCGGCCATCTGCGTCTTATGGCGCGCCAGGCATGTGCCCATCTGCCTGCGTACTGCCGCCCGGTGGATATTGCGGTGGTGCAGGACCCGTTCACGACCCGGACCGGCGAATTGACGACCAACATGAAGCTGCGGCGGGATCATGTGCTGGCCAAGTACACGGATGTCATAGAAGCCCTTTACCGGCGGCAGAGCCATGTATGAGACAAGCGGGGCGGCAGGCCCCTCGAGCGGGGCACACTACTTTCTAACCGGTGGTACCGGCGTGGTGGGCAGCGCCTTTATGAAGCTCGCCGCCGCGCGGGGTGAGCGGATTACATTGCTGCTGCGGGCCCAGACCCCCGCCGCGGCTCAGGAGCGCCTGGAACGTCTCCTCGCTGCATGCGGATGGGCGTCAGCCGCTGCAGGCCGCATCGATGCCGTGGCGGGGGATCTCCAGCGTCCCCGTCTGGGATTGTGCGAAACGGCATACGCCCGCATCGCAGCCAATTGCACCCACCTGGTACACTGCGCCGGCAACGTGCGAATGAATTTGCCGCTGGCCGTGGCCCGGAATGAAACACTGGCCATGACCCGCGGCATGCTGGCGTTGCTGGACGACGCATCCGAGCGGGCTTCACTGACCTTTGTCAGTACCGTGGGCGTGGCCGGGCATATGCCCGGCGAGGTGCCCGAAGGGTGGATCCATCATCACAATGGCCATCGCAACACCTACGAAGCCGCAAAGGCCGAAGCCGAGCAGTTGGTTCGGGGGCGCATCGCCGCCGGACGCGCCGTTACCGTAATTCGTCCGAGCATGGTGGTGGGGGATTCCCGCACCGGCGCTGCCCCCTCTTTTCAGGTGTTCTACCACCTGTGCGAGTTTCTCAGCGGTGCGCGGACCATGGGGTGGATTCCCAGGGTCGGTGATATGCGGCTGGATATCGTGCCATGCGATTATGTGGCGTCGGTTTTGGACTGGTCCCTCCAGCATCCCCGCTCGCCGGCGCCGATTCTCCACGCGTGTGCCGGCCCGCAGGGGGCGCTGGCGCTCACTACCCTGATCCGGCGGGCGCGGTGCCTTTTTGCCGCCCATGGCCGCCCGCTACCGGCGGTCAAACCGGTGCCGCTGCCCCTGTACCGTTGGCTGCTGCGATTGAGTCGGCCGCTGATCCCCCCGGCGCAGCGACGGGCCCTGGATGCATTGCCTTTTTTCTTCGCTTATTTAAAGGAACGGCAATGGTTCAGCAACACCCGCACCCTGGCGTTGCTTGCCGCCGACGGTATTGCGCCGCCCGTGGTGGATGACTACCTGGAAAAGATCCTGGCCTACTACCTGGCCGTCCGTCGGTCCAGGCGCGCATAGGGCGCGGTTACCACGGTTGTCGGTTCCGAAAAAGGTCAGCCACCCGCCTTCCGGACCCTCCCATCCAATGCATCGCGCACGGTGCGGGCCAGCTCCTTTTTGACGATGGGTTTGTATGCAAAGGCTTTGACGCCGAGT
Source organism: Desulfatitalea sp. (assembly GCA_018224505.1). Lineage (GTDB taxonomy): Bacteria > Desulfobacterota > Desulfobacteria > Desulfobacterales > Desulfosarcinaceae > Desulfatitalea. Next base: position 5,867 of record JAGTVD010000238.1, read on the forward strand.
TGGAGGGCTGTTTCGTCGGTCACCAACTTGCTGAACCCGGTGCACAATATCACCGGCATGTCAGGGCGGAGACGCAAAATCTCCACTGCCAGCTGGTGGCCGTTCATCTTCGGCATGGTCATATCGGTGATCACGATGTCATAGTCGTCGGGCCGGTGACGGAACAGATCGAGCGCCGTCATCGGATTAGTGAGGCTTGTTACGGTGTAGCCAAGGCGTTTCAGCATCTGGTCGATGGCATTGACCACGGAGGGCTCATCGTCCACGACCAGCACACTTTCATTGCCGGTGGGCAACCTGTCCTTGGCCGTTAGAATCCGATCCTGCGATTCGCCGGATACCGGAAAATGGATGGCGAATGTGGTGCCTTGGCCCACGCGGCTTTGGACCTCTATTTTCCCGCCGCATTTTTCCACGATGCCGTGCACCACCGACAGGCCCATGCCGGTGCCTTCACCAGGGGGTTTGGTGGTAAAATAGGGTTCGAAAATGGAAGGGATGTTTTCGGGTGCAATGCCCGCACCGGTATCCGACACCTCAAGCAGCACGTAGTCGCCCGGATCCAGGTTGAATTGCGCCTGCGGGTCATTCTCGGCGATATGGCGGTCGGCCAGGGTAACCGTCAGGATGCCCCCGGCGGGTTCCATGGCATGGGCGGCATTGGAGCAAAGGTTCATCAGGATTTGATGGACCTGCGTGGGGTTGGTCAGGATGGCCGCATTGCTGGTGATGCCGGGGCGGATTTGGATGCTGCTGGGGATGGTGGCGCGGATCAGTTTGAGCGCCTGCTTGGCGATGGGGCCGACGATGAGCGGGCTCAGCCGTTGATCCGACTGCCGGGCGAAGGTCAGGATCTGACGCACCAGGTCGCTGGCCCGCTGGGCGGCGGCCAGCAATTCGCCCAGGTTGGCTTCCAGGAGGGACTGTTTGGGGGCATCATCCTGGCACAATTCAGCATAGCCGATGATGGCGTAAAGCAGGTTGTTGAAGTCATGGGCGATACCACCGGCCAGGGTGCCGATGGCTTCCATCTTATGGGTCTGGCGCAGCTCGGCCTCCATCTTTTTAAGTTCGGTGATGTCCGTGGCGATCTGGATTTTGGCCTGCCGGCCGTCGGTCCATTTGATCAGGCGGTCATAGTTGACATACCAGCGCCGGGTGGTCGGATCCTGCTCCTGCCAGCTGTGCACCACTGCGCCACTGTCCGCGTTTTCCGCAACGGTATGCCGGCGGCACCCGGTGCAAGCGGCCTCAGCGTTGTGGAAAGCCCGCCAGCAGCGCTGCCCGGTCATGTCGCGCCCGAAACGTTGGATCATATGGCGGTTCATGAACAACACTTCATGGCTCTCCATGTCCGCCACGTAAATGGAGGCCTCGATACTGTCCAGCACGGTCAGGAAGCGTTCGTGGTGCAGGCGGATGGCATCTTCAATGGTCTTGCGGTCGGTGATGTCGCGATTGCCGGCCCGGCGGCCCAAAAAACGGCCCCCATTGGCAAAGACCGGCTGGCAGGAATGGCTGATCCACCGCGAGTGGCCCTCACGGGTGACGATTCGAAAATCCAGGGTGTCTGCACTCCGGGCGGGATCCATGTCGGCCTTTAGGTGTCGGGCCACCATCTCCTTGTCCGCTTCAGCGACAATGGCAAGCATCAGATCCGGGTCCTTTATGAAATCCGACATGCGGTAGCCGGTGATGCGTTCGCAGGACGGTGAAACATACGCCATAATGCCTTCCGGGTTGGCCCAATATTCCCAATCGTAATTGAAATCGGCGACGATGCGATAACGTTCCTCGCTTTTGCGCAGATGGGCGCTCACCTGTCGTTCCTTTTCCAGCGCGGCCTTCAGGCCATTGAGCATGAATCCCAAGGTGACCGTGGCAAAGGTATTGAAGAAGAGAAAATTGATGGAGAGCACCGACATCTTCTGCAACGGCTGGCCGAGGGCAGACGCCCATGCCGGCCCGGCCAGATGGGCATAGGCGGAGACCGAGACCATGGTCAGGGTGTTGATCAGAAGCATCCAGAGCGCCCCTTCCAGACCAACGATGGAGATGATCATGATTGAGGCGCCGAACAGCCAGATATAGCCCGCGCCCTGGGGGCCTAATATGAACAGCAGCCCGGCCCCCAATCCATAGAAGATCAGGCAGGCGATATACCCCCTGACCCGCAGGGACCAGTGGCGCTTGATCAGCAGCACCACAATGATGGCATAACAGACCGAGTCGAGCAGGATAACGTTCCACAACTCTTCCTGAAATGCCAGAATGACCGATGGCACCAGGGGAACAATTCCAAAGGCGGTGGTGATAAAGCACAAAATGAAAAGAATCCGCTCGCGCCAGAAGGTCAGCGGGTCGGCACCCCACACATAGTCCGGCATCAAACGCTTTTCGAGTCGGTACCAGATGTCGATCAGCCGTTGGTTCAAAACCTTTTGCAAGCGTCATCCTTTCTTTCGTGGAAACTGCGACCCGGCGGGCTCGATTGAAGAGATTTATTGCCATCAGGATGCAGGAAGCCGGCTGCGGGTGTCAATAACAATATTGAACAGTTCCGGGCGACTGTGTTATGGGTCTGCGTAAACGAAGTGTCATTCAGCGCACCACGAAACCATCACACCATCCTTTTCTTCAACCGTCGCAGGAGATTTGCCATGCCCCATCTTACACGATTCGCATTTGCCGGGCTCATCGTCCTATTGACCGCCGGGTTGGTCCCGGGGGCGGATGCGCCCACCAGCCTGGCTACCCAGGAGTGCATCGAATGCCACGCCATTTACCATCCGGGTATTGTGGCCGATTGGCGCCGGAGTCGGCATGCGGTCATTACACCCCGCGAGGCCATGGCTGTCACGGGTACGGCGTTGAAGGTTTCCAGCCGGCAGGTGCCCGAAGCGCTGCTCAATACCAGCGTGGGGTGTGCCGAGTGCCACATGGTGCGCGGTGACGCCCATGCCGACACCTTCGAACACAACGGTTATGACATTCACGTCGTGGTCAGCCCGGACGATTGCGCCACCTGCCATGCGCAGGAGCGTGAGCAGTATGCGGACAATATCATGGCCCGGGCCTACACCAACCTGGCGGAAAATGCGGTCTACAACGATCTGGAACGGACCATCCTGGGGCGCAGCACCCGCAAGGAAGGCCGGATCCATTTTGACACACCCGATCCGCAGACCAAGGCCGAGGGGTGTTACTACTGTCACGGCACCCAGTTGAAGTTGACCGGCACCGAGTGGCGCGACACCGATGCCGGCGAGATGGAATTTCCGGTGATCGAAGGGTGGCCCAACCAGGGCGTGGGGCGGGTCAACCTGGACGGCAGCTACGGCAGTTGCACCAGCTGCCACACGCGCCATCAATTCTCCATCGAGATGGCCCGCAAACCTTATACCTGCATGGAGTGCCACGCGGGGCCGGACGTGCCGGCCTATAAAATCTATGCAGCCAGCAAGCACGGCAATCTGTTTTCCGCCAAGGCGGGCCAGTGGCGTTTCGACACCGTCCCCTGGACCGTGGGCCGGGATTTCACCGCGCCCACCTGCGCCGCCTGTCACATCAGCCTGCTGGTGGATGAAGAGGGCGCGGTGATCAACCAGCGCACCCACCAGATGAGTGATCGCCTGGGGTGGCGACTCTTCGGTTTGATCTACGCCCATCCCCAGCCCCGCTCCCCCGACACTACCATCATTCGCAATGCCGCCGGGCTGCCCTTGCCCACGGACCTGGACGGCACACCGGCCAAGGCGTTTCTCATCGATCCGGACGAGGTGGCCAGCCGCCGGCAGACCATGCAGCAAACCTGCCTGGCGTGCCACAGCACCGGCTGGGTCACGCAGCATTTCGAACGGCTGGACAACACCATTGCGGAAACCAACCACCAGGTGCGCACGGCCACCGACCTGATGGGGGCCATCTGGGAGAAGGGACACGCCCGGGGGCTGGCCCATGGCGGGAGCCTGTTCGACGAATACATCGAGCGGCGCTGGATGGATACCTGGCTCTTTTACGCCAATTCCACGCGCTTTGCATCGGCCATGGCCGGCGGCGGCGATTACGGTGTGTTCGAAATCGGCCGTTACCAGTTAACCCGTTCCATCCTTGAGATGCAGGATTGGCTCGACACCCGGGAGATGATCGCCGCGCCGCGCAAACCCTGATTGGTTCGATTTGCCATGGCATTTATGGCTTAAGGAATCAGAGCAACGGACGATACCAGACCTAAAGCAGCATCAAGGAGTCTGGTATGGTCATTTCAAAACTAAAAACGCTATCCGCCATAACGTTGGTGGCGCTTTCACTGCTCCTGGTGGGCGCGGGACCCGGATTTGGCATGGACAGGGAGTCGGTGTTCGAATGGACCCTGGGGCAGATGGGAATCCGTGCATTCGTACCCCCGCCGCCCATTTTTTTTGTGGACCAACAAACGCTGGCTTCGGTATTTGTGCAGGGCAACCGCCGGGCCTACCTGCGCTGGGAGAACCAGTTCGGTGAGGACAAGGCCCGCATGATTCTCAAGGATTACCTCGATGATATCCTCGGCCTTTTCGACTACCGCACGGGGATCGTCTATGTTGGCAGTTTCTTGGATCCGTGTCGTCAGAGGGCCATTTTGGCCCATGAACTCACCCACTATCTGCAGCATACCCTGCGGGGTCCCATCATCGATTTGGGGGACGGTGGCGCGGCCATCACGCACTGGGCGCGGGAACGGGAGGCCCAGGAGGTGGAGAAGGCCTACCTCAAGGCCTTTTGCGGTGTGCGAATGAAGGCGGCGATGGGATCCCAATAGGCGCTGTGCCCAGGCGCACCGATGTCATTGTGGCCACCGCCCTGGAGCGTGACGAACCGTTTGGGCGCCACTGCCTGGTCGTATAGCTGCTGGCCCATATAAAAGGGCGTGATCGTATCTTCCGTGCCGTGGAGGATCAGCAGCGGTGCGCGCACCCGGGTGATCTTTTCAAGATTGTTGAATCTGTCACCGGCGAAAATACTCAGGAGGCCGAAGCCGTGGGCCCGGGCCATCGCCTTGCCGCTGGTCAACGGCGTGACCAGGATCATGCCACCGATGGGATGCGCCCGGCCGATCTCCACCGCCACTGTGCTTCCGATGGAGCGGCCCAACACAAAAACCCGATCCAGGGCATACCCCCGCTGCTGCGTCACATAATGTAACGCGGCCCGGCCGTCGGCATAGATGCCCGCCTCGGTGGGCCGCCCCGAACTGTTGCCGTAGCCGCGATACCCCACTCCCAGTACGTTGAGACCCAGGGCAGCCAACTGTTGCAATTCCGGCATCCGGTAGCCGATGTGCCCTGCATTGCCATGGAAATAGATCACCACCCGATCCCCATCCGGCTGGGGCAGCCAATAGCAGTGCAACCGTTCGCCATCGGCCGTATCGATATACACCTCCTCGACCCCCACCGGCAGATGCGCACCCGTCAACGGGTTCTCCCGCTCAGGGTAAAAAGCGCACCGGTTGATCACCCACGGATAGCTGCCCAGCAAAACGACCAGCAAAACCACACCTATGCCCCAGCGGTGGAGGGGTGTGTTGGGTGTGTTGGGTTTGTTGAGTTTATTGGGTTGGTTGAGTTTGTTGAGTTTATTGGGTTTTTTGGGTTGCATGGGGGCTCCTTGTGTTGGCCGGGCGTTATGATCGGTGCGCAATATGGCTGCCGGGCCTTGTCGATAATTCTTGACAACCCGTCCGTTTTTTTCTCTAGAGGCGCGATGCAAACATGGATCGCGGTCATCATTCTTGGGATTGTCGAGGGCATTACCGAGTTTCTGCCTGTCTCTTCAACCGGACATCTGCTCATTGCGGGGTACTGGCTGTCGCCGCGCAGTGATCTGTTCAACATCGTCATTCAAAGCGGTGCCGTGATCGCCGTGCTGCCCCTTTTCCCCGAGCGCATGCGTCAATTTTTCTTCCATTGGCGCGAGCGGGATACCCAGATCTATCTGCTGAAAATCGCCGTTGCATTCGGTATCACCGGCGTTGGCGGGCTGATTTTGCACTCGCAGGGATTCGAATTGCCGGAAACCCTGGGTCCGGTGGCATGGGCCCTGTTGATCGGGGGCATCGCGTTCATTGTGGTGGAGAAGCGGTTGCAGGGGCGTCCCGTCAGTGTCTCCATCACTTGGGCGGTGGTGCTGGCGGTGGCTGTGGGGCAGTTGATCGCCGCCGTCTTTCCGGGCGCCTCCCGTTCGGGCACCACCATCCTATTTTGCTTGCTGCTGGGGGTCAGCCGCCCGGCGGCCACGGAGTTCTCCTTTTTGGTGGGCATCCCCACCATGCTGGCCGCCGGCGGGCTGAAAATTTTCGAAGCCCTGGTCAATCCCGCCGTGGACGCCATGCCCGAGGATTGGGGCATGGTGCTGCTGGGCTTTGTCGTTTCGGCGGTGGTTTCCTTCATCGCTGTGGGTTGGCTGCTGCGCTTTATCCAGACCCACACGTTCATCGTTTTTGGCTGGTACCGCATCGCCGTGGCGGGTGTACTGGGGGCCCTTTTTATCATGCAGTAGCCGATCCGAGGCGCATCAAAAGGTCAACCCCGGCGCCAAAGGAGTCCGGCGGCGGCAGCAGGCTGAGGATCACATACCCTTCCCGGTTAAAGTCATAGAAGAATCCCGGATGCACCAGCGTGTTGTATCGCTCCAGCAGCGTCAACACCCGCTCTTCATCACCGAATGCATCGGTGATTGCCACCACTGCATACCAGCCGCCCTGGCGCGGCAGCAGCCGGCAGTGGGACGCTTGCGCCACCCGTTGCTGCAGCAAACGGCTGTTGGCCGCCAGGCGGGCGCGCACCTGGTCCTGAATGCGATGGCGCAGGGCCAGCAGCGGGGCCGCTGCGTGCTGCACCGGGGTGCCCGCAGACAGGTAAAAATCCAACAACATCTCCAGGCGCGGCTGCGCATTGCGGACCAACGGGGGCGCGCCCCCCACGGCGATCCAAGCCAGTTTGACCTGGGGCAGGGCCAGCATTTTTGAAAAGCCGTTCAGTACGAAGGTCAGGGCCGTGGCACCGGCAAGCGCGGAGCAAGTCAGGAAAGGGGGCGTGTCCGGTGCGGGATAGTCGGCGAACACCTCGTCCACGATCAGGGCCAGGTTGCGGGCGTGGCCGATGCGATCCAGGGCGGCCAGCGTGTCGGGGCCGACGTAGGCACCGGTGGGATTGTTGGGGCTGACCACGATCACCGCCCGCGTCCGGGGGGTGATCAGGGCCTCCAGGACATCCAGGTCGATGGACCAGCCCCGAACCTTGTCCCAACGGCATGGATAGGCTATGGCACGCAATCCCTCAAAACGTGCCAGGTAGCCCAGAAGGGGGTATCCCGGCCTGGGGATGAGGATCTCGTCGCCGGGATCGGCCAGCAGCTTGAACAGCATGGCATAGGCCTCACTGGTGCTGGCGGTTAGAAACAAGGCCTCGGTCGATAGGTGAAGGTCCTGATCGGCGTAGTAAGCGGCAATGGCCTGGCGCGCCTGGAGCAGCCCGCGGGGGTTCGGGTCGTAGGCCATGGCCGCCGGCGACGCAAGGGCGGTCAGGATGGCCGGGTCCGGGTAGTCGAGGCCCACCCGCGTGGGATTGGATTGGGTCAGGTCATGGAGGGGTTCCCCGCCGGTGCGTTTTCGGGCCAGCAGGCAGCCGAGGGCATTGGTCGGGGACGCCCAGTCGAGGCGCTTGGAATACAAAGGCCACCCTCCTCATCCGTCCAGCAGCCAGCGCTCCAGTTCGCTGATGGCGATGGGCGCCACCACGGCTTTGCCCAGCGCTTGCAGCAGAACGAAATGGATCTGCCCCTGCTCGCGTTTTTTGTCTTTCTTCAGGGCGCTGAACACCGCCTGACGGTCGAAGTCGAGATCCGTCGGCAGACCGAGCCGCGCCAACAGCGCGGTGATGCGGTTCAATTCAGTCCTGGAGAGCATCCCTTTGTGGTGGGAGAGGCGGGCGGCCATCACCATGCCCGCACTGACCGCCTGGCCGTGAGTGATGCCGAGGCTCTTTTCAAAGGCGTGCCCCAGGGTGTGGCCGAAGTTGAGTTTGCGTCGTTCGCCGGCCTCGCGTTCGTCGCGGTTGACCACACCGGCCTTGATTTCCACCGAGCGGAGCACCAGGTGCAGGAGCACCTTTTCATCCAGCGCCTGGATGGCATCGCAATGGTTTTCGATGGCGGAAAAATAGTCGCTGTCGGCAATGCAGGCGTGTTTGACGATCTCGGCCAGTCCGCTGGCAATCTCGCCGGGCGGCAGAGTGCGCAGCAAACCGATGTCGGCAATCACGAACTCGGGTTGGTTGAACACCCCCACCATATTTTTGTAGCCCTTGAAGTTGATCCCGTTCTTGCCGCCCACAGTGGCGTCCACCTGGGCCAGCAATGTGGTGGCCACAAAGCCGAACCGCAGCCCGCGCATGTAGGTGGAGGCGGCAAAGCCGGTCACGTCTCCCACGATGCCGCCGCCGATGCCCACGACGAACGAAGCGCGGTCGGCCTCCAGGGCGATCAGTTGATCATAGATGGCGGCCAGGGTGTCGAGGGTCTTGTGGCCTTCGCCGCAACCGATGGTGATGGTGGGGCATTTCGGGAACTGGTGCTGGTACAGCGGTCCCACCGTCTCGTCGGTGATGAGAATAATGTGGTCATCCGGCAGGTAACGGGCAAGGTGGGCCAGGCGTTCACCCACCAGGATGCGTGAGCGGCCGGAACGGCCGTCGACCGTGATTTCGTGCATAGGACTTTCCTATTTCCATTCGTACCGGTGGCAGTGCCTATTCCTGCAGCATCGCGTGCATCTGGTGCGCCTGGCGGCACAGGGTGGCGAACTGTTCCGGGTAGAGCGATTGGGCGCCGTCACTCAGGGCCTGGTCCGGCTGGTGATGCACTTCCACCATCAACCCGTGGGCACCGGCGGCCACCGATGCGCGGCTCAAAGGCAGCACCTGGTCGCGAACGCCGGCGGCATGGCTGGGATCCACGATGATGGGTAGATGGCTTTCCTTGAGAATCACCGGGACCACCGACAGATCCAGGGTGTTGCGGCTGTGGCGGACAAAGGTACGTACGCCGCGCTCGCATAAAATGACATTGCGGTTGCCGCCGGCCAGGATATATTCGGCCGCCATCAGCCACTCTTCCAGAGTGGCCGACATGCCCCGTTTGAGCATCACCGGCCGCCGGCTCTGGCCGGCGCGCTTGAGCAGGCTGAAGTTCTGCATGTTGCGGGTGCCGATCTGCACAATGTCGGCATACTCTTCCACCATGTCGAAGGTTTCGCTATCCATTACCTCGGTGACTACCGGCATATCGAAGGTGTCGCGCACCTTGGCCATGATTTTGAGCCCCTCGAGCCCCATGCCCTGAAAGGTGTAGGGCGAGGTGCGGGGTTTGAAGGCGCCTCCCCGGAAAAGATGGCCACCACCCGTTTTGACATGCTCGGCGATGGTCATGGCCTGCTGTTCGCTTTCGATGGCGCACGGGCCGCCCATGATGGTCAGGTGGCCCTGACCGATGGTGACGTGTCCCACCTGAATCAACGTATCCGAAGGTTGGATCTCGCGGCTGACCAGCTTGTACGGCCGCGTGACGGCAATGGCGTCTTTGACGCCCGGCATGCCGGCGAACAGCGCCGGATCCACCGGACCGGCATTGTTGAGAATGCCGATGGAGACCCGGTCGCCTCCCGGAATGGGACGGGCGGTATAGCCCCGGGATTCGATGGCCCGAACCACCCTTTCAATCTGTTCGGCGGTGGCGTTCTTATCCATGACAACGAGCATGGTGATTCCTCCTTCAGGTTATTGGCTGGCAACCGCTGCCCACCACCCAAAAAAAAGACCGTGGGGAGCGGATGCCCACGGTCCGTCATGTGTGTATTGTCAGGTTTGGCGACAATCAACCGGCCGGCATCCATTGCCATTGGCAATAACGCCACCACCCGTTGAGATATCGCCGCGTTGCATTCAAATCGACCATTACCGTACACCTCGAATGAAGGCCGATAAGAACACTGTGTGGGATGTTTGTCAAGAAATAACCCGTAGTAAGGGAACATTCCAACTAAAGCATTGGCTGTGATCGGCCGATATAGGCTTGGTATTCATGAAAGGCGCCGCAAACGGTCTGTGGCAATACCGCCGACGCCTCCGAACGCTTGATGCTACTGAGAGCACCAGCTTAACGACCACAGCGGCACCTCGCGCCATCTCTTTGGGGGACATGCAATCACCCTGCGGAATTTTGGCAAGTATATGGCCTTGCGTCGCTATTCATGTTAGAAAGGACCCTTTTTCAAAAAATTTTACCAAATATTATTAAAGGAGCAGAACTATGTGTAACAAGCGTGTTTGGGGGTTTTCGATTCGCCTCATTGCCGCTCTGGTTGTTGTGTTCGCAGCGCATGTGGGGCAGGTGGGGGCCGATACACCGATAGTGCGTATCGACAGCCCGAGCCACGACAGCACCCATGTGATTGGCACGGCCATCAATTTTTCAGGCGTGGTAAGGGACGCCAAGGGCGCGGCGGTGAACGATGCCGTCATGGTTTGGAACTCGCAAATGGATGGGGAGATCGGCACCGGGCGGGCCATCACCAGCAGCGCTCTGAGCGTCGGCAATCATCGGATTACCTGCATGGCCTCCGATGCTTCCGGAAAGACCCTGGGTTCCACCACCATTCGTATCAAAGTGGATTATGCCAAGGCCGATGGGGATGTGGATTTAACAGGTGTGGGCGGTGCGGAAGTTGAAAAAGGGGCGGAGTATTTCATCAGCCCCTTTTAGCGTATATGCTCGGGTCGGTAATGACCAAGGCCTGCAGCCCTGTGACCGGGGTGGATGGCACGGAAGCCACTTCTGAGAACCGGCATCATTTCCGTGCCATCCCGCCCAGCCCGACCTGTTGATCGCGGCTAATTCCTTCTGTCCGGACGCCGCTGGTGGCTCACCAGATATTTGAAGAAGTCGGAATCACTGTCCAGCACCAGGATGTCTTTCTCTCCCAGCAATTTATCGTAGGCTTCCAGGCGGCGCGTAAAGGCATAGAACTCGGGATCCTGGTTAAACGCTTCGGCGTAGATCGCGATGGCCTGGGCGTCGCCTTCACCCCGCAGGGTTTGGGCGGCCTCCTGGGCATCGGCCAGAATCACCGTCCGTTCCCGTTCCGCCTCGGCCCGAATCAGGGCGCCGCGCTCCTCGCCTTCGGCCCGGTAACGCGATGATTCGCGCTTGCGTTCGGCCTCCATGCGCTGGAAGACGCTCTGCTGCACCGCCGGCGGCAGGTCGGCCCGCTTGATGCGCACATCCACGACGTGAATGCCGAACCGTTTGGCTTCCTCGCGCGAGGACTTGGCGATTACTTCCATGATCGGCTCGCGATCATCGGCGATCACATTTTCGAGGTTGTGCACGGCCAACTGGCGCCGCAATTCGGAACCGACAATGTCGTCCAGGCGGGCCTGGGCACCCATTTCGGTACGCACGGTGACAAAAAATTGCAGCGGATCGGCAATGCGCCAGCGGGTCACATGGTCCACCACCGCCCGTTTCTTATCCAGGGTCAGATACTCCTGGGAGAGGGCGTCGGAAGAGAGCATCCGGCGTTCAAGGAAGTTGGCTTTCTGAACCAATGGCAGCTTGAAGTGCATGCCGGCTTCGTTGATGGTGCGACGGTACTCGCCGAACTGGGTGACAATGGCCTGATTGGTTTCGTCGACAATGACAATTGCCTGGGTGGCAACGATCCCCGCCAGGGCGATCACCACAATGGCCACCACCAGGGCAAAGGGCAAACGGTTTGCCTGTGTCTTCATGTAACTTTCCTTTCTGTTCGATCAAAACGCCTCGGAGCGTTGGGTCCATTAAGGGTGTTGCGCTCTACCGGCCGGGCCGATGAGCGGACGGGGTTATCGGCCTGTGCCTTGTTGCACGGCACCTTCCAGACCCTTCAGAGGCAGCAGCGGCAGGACGCCCTTTTCGGCGCTGTCGCTGATGAGGACCTTTTGCGAAGCGGCCAGGATCTGCTCCAGGGCTTCGATGTGCATGCGCTCCCGGGTCACATCGGGTGCTTGCCGGTATTCGGTAAGCACCTGGAGGAAGCGGTTGGCGTCACCCCTGGCCCGGCGGATGCGCTCCTCCCGGTAGGCGATGGACTCTTCCTGGATGCGCACCGATACACCACGGGCACGTGGCAGGATATCTTCCATGTATGCCTGGGCTTCATTGACCAACCGTTCGCGGTCCTCGCGAGCGCGGACCACTTCGTGGAACGCGTCACGTACCTGGGCGGGGGCGTCGGCCACCTGCAGGCGCACATCGGTTACCAGAATGCCGGTCCGATAGGCGTCGACCAGGCGTTCCAGGAACTCTTTGGTGTCCGCCTGCACTTCGGCACGCCGTTCGGTGATCACTTCGTCGATCA
>JAGTVD010000239.1 GCA_018224505.1 Desulfatitalea sp.
GAAGACCAGTTTGACCGGATGGTTGGTGCAATCGATGGTGTCGTCATCGAATTTCATCAATGCCAGCTTGTTCGGGGTGGATGTGGCATTGGTGGCCCGGTTGTCTGTGTATACCGTTTCGCTTCTTTGTTAACATCAAGAAATTACATGTAAATTATCTTTCATAAACGTCTTTCGGACTGGAGAATGGCGCTGTGGCACACACCTGCGCCGTGACGCATGTGTGTCATGTCACAGTTGGCTTGTAGGGGGATAGAGGGTGATCGCATCTCTTCTTTGGTTCCGGAATTAACACGGCACACATGCGATTCCCTTGTGGGGGCGACAAATGGCACTGATATGAACAAAGGAAGGCATTATTGGTGAAAAATAGCAGGACATCGACAAAATTCCGGCTGTAACTCCCTCCTGTATCTCAAGCGGTTCCGGTTCAACTCGCAAGCGGTCGCCATCAGGTGTGTTTGGGTTCTTGAAAAAAGTTTCCGCATCATTCTTCGTAATCTCAACTAACGCTACATTTGTAGGCATTGGTGAAGAGGATACTTTGATGACAACCAACAGGCCAGCAAGCCCCTTGTGGGCCACTGTGAATGTCACGGGTGTATGCAATCTGCAATGCGAATACTGCTTTTTTCAGCCCAGAAAGCATGAACACATGACAATCGTCGACTTCATCAATGTGATTGCTATACTGAAGGCACAGAACGCCTTTTTTCTGACCATCAGTGGCGGTGAGCCATTCATGCACCCGCGGATAATCATCCTGATGCATGCCCATGATACGTTCGAACATGCGACCGTGCTGAGCAACGGCACCCGGATCCAAAAAACGCATGTGGACTGCATGCGGGCGATTATTAAGAGAAAGGGGGCCTTCCCTTTGCAGATTTCCCGCGATGCCATCGATCCGGACACGAACGATAAGACACGTGGCATGGCGTTCAAGGTCATGAAGAACCTGCAAGTTTTGAGGGATGCAGGCATCACGCTCACCATTGCGATGGTGAAAACAGCAATGCGGACCTGTCGTCCCTGTTGCCCTATATGGGCCGCAACGTGATCATTACCCTCGTAACGCCCGCATTGTTGGCTGCAGGTCTTTTTGCGGGCCGCTACTTGTCCGGATAATCGTCAGCCAATCGGAAAAAACGGCATACACCAATTTGCAAGATGGCGTGATGCGACCAGGTGGTTGACAATCGTGCTGTTTCAGACAAGCATGGTTACAGGTGAGTGTGTTGAACCGTGCTGCCGAGCCTGGTTCGACTGCGCTTAAGGCGCATCCTTTCAATAGTTCAGAAAGGAAAAATGGCATGGCTAAAAAACAACAGAAGAGTAAGCAGCGGAAAGAGATGACTTACCAGCGCAAAGCGATGGAGATGGCGCGGGCGCACTGGGAGAAGCAGAAAAAGAAGGCCATCAACGAGCGCCGGACCTTTCGTGGTCTGCAAATTCTGCCCACAGCCAGCTATTATGATGAATCCCGCGGTCACAAGCCAGGCGAAAACAATTGGACAGGATTTGGCTTCGACTTGCATCCCCAGGTTACTGTGGTGGCCGGCGGGTTGGTGCTGCTGTTTATTGTGACGACACTGATATTCAGGGATCAGTCGGGAGCCTTTTTTCAGGGCTTGCTGGACAGCATTGGCAACTCGTTGGGCTGGTTGTATATCCTGGCGGCGAACTTTTTTGTGATGGTGATGGTGCTGATCGCCGCCAGCGATTACGGCAAAATCCGGATCGGCGGGCCGGATGCGCTGCCGGAGTTCAGTACCTTCAGTTGGTATGCCATGCTCATGAGCGCCGGCATGGGGATCGGGCTGATGTTCTGGAGTGTCGCCGAACCGATTTTTCACTTTCTGACCCCTTCCCCGATGTTCGATGTGCCTGCGGCAACCGCCCAGTCGGCCCAGGTGGCGCTGGGGCTCACTTACTACCATTGGGGGATTCATCCCTGGGGCATTTATGCCCTGGTGGGGCTGGCGTTGTCCTTTTTCGCATACAATCGCGGGCTTCCGCTGACAATCCGATCCATTTTTTACCCGCTCCTGGGAGAAAAAATTTACGGCTTCTGGGGCAATTTGATCGACGTGCTGTCGGTGCTGGCCACCCTTTTCGGTCTGGCCACCTCCCTAGGATTGGGGGTCACCCAGGTCTCTTCGGGCCTCAATTACCTGTTCGGTTTTCCCACCTCAACCGAGTTCGCCGTATTGCTGATCGGGGTGATTACCCTCCTTGCCGTCATATCCATTGCCTCTGGTCTGGATAAAGGCGTCAAAATGTTGAGCATGGCCAATATGTATACGGCGGGTGCCTTTATGGTGTTCTTACTGCTCGTGGGGCCGACTGTATACATTCTGAAAGCTTTTACCCAGAACTTGGGGTTCTATATCCAGAACCTGCCGCAATTGAGCTTCTGGGTGGAGACTTTTTACGGTGCCGAAGGCAGCAACTGGCAGAATCCATGGACCATCTTCTATTGGGGATGGTGGATCTCATGGTCTCCGTTCGTGGGGATGTTCATCGCACGCATTTCCAAGGGGCGAACCGTGCGCGAGTTTATTCTGGGGGTTATGGTATTTCCGACGCTGTTATCATTTTTGTGGATGTCGTCCTTTGGCGGATCGGCACTGTGGCTGCAGCTCACCGGGGCCGCCGATATCGCCGCCGCCGTCAATGCAGATGTCTCAACGGCGCTCTTCGTGATGCTCGAACAGTTCCCCCTTGCAAAGCTCACTTCTTTAATCGGGATTTTGCTGGTTACGATCTTTTTTATCACATCCTCCGATTCCGGCTCGCTGGTTGTCGATCACCTCACTTCCGGCGGGAAGCTCGATTCTCCTGTTCCCCAGCGGATTTTCTGGGGGATCGTGGAAGGGCTGTGCGCGGCGGTACTGCTCATGGGCGGCGGTCTGGTGGCGCTGCAAAGTGCTTCCATTGCCACGGGCCTGCCATTCACCATTGTGTTGCTGGTCATGTGTTACAGCTTGTACCGCGGTTTGAAGGAAGAGCACTACCACGCCACCGTTATCGGTAAGATGCAGCCGGAGACGCACAAAATTGAAATTCCGGTTGGTAAGGAAGGGGTGGCAACGGACAAGGTGTTTCCATGAAAGCAAGAGTGAAAATCGGCGCTGCCCGCACGCCGGATGGCAGTGACATGGTGCTCTATCGCCATGACCGTGACTTCTATATCATGGTCAACGGCCAGGAGTTGATGGACAGCCGCCAAACTGAATCGGAGCAGGCACTGGCGCGGCTGGGGTGCCGGCATCTGGCGGATTGCGAGGCGCCCGCTATTCTCATCGGCGGTCTGGGGATGGGGTACACCCTGCGCCAGGCGCTCGATATGGTCGGGCCCCGTGCCCGGGTGTTGGTTGGCGAACTGGCAGGTGCCGTCGTCGAATGGAACCATGCGTTTTTCGGGGCGCTCAATGGCCGGCCTCTCGAGGATCCACGTGTCACGCTTGAAACAGGCGATGTCGTTGCATTGATGGCGCGTTCCAAACGCCGCTTTGATGCGATCCTGCTGGATATCGACAACGGTCCCGGTCCGGTGACCGATTCCGGCAATCGTCGCTTGTATGGCCGTGACGGCATTCAGGTGTGTCGGCGCGCGCTCCGCAAAGACGGGTGCCTGGCGGTGTGGTCGGTCGAACCGAGTTATCGATTCGAGCAGCTGCTGGTGCGGTGCGGTTTCCATGTGCGCCGCTATCGGGTTCCCGCTTTCAAGGGCAGTAAAGCGGCATCCCGGTTCGTTTGGGTCGCTTCGGAAAACGAAACGCTCCTGCCGCCGGGCGGCGGCGCGCCGCGCCCGGTCGAAAAAAAACCGCCGCACGCCTACCGTCGACGGCTACGCAGGCGGTGAGCGCCGAGGGGCGGGGAAGACTTTGATCGATAACTGGTTTTGATTTGATGCCATCAGCGCGAGGTGTAGACCCTATGAAAAACATTGAAATATCCCAAGCGCCTGTCGAGCTCTATAAAATCCTGAAATTCGAAAACCTGGTCGGCAGCGGCGGCGAAGCCAAACATGTCATTGCCCAGGGCCTGGTTACGGTCAATGGCGCGGTGGAAACGAGGAAAAGTAAAAAGATCTCCGCCGGCGATGTGATCGGATTTGGAGAAGAGAATTTCCGTGTGCAGGTAAAATGAGATGGTTGGAGGTTTGATTTGCTCCATATTTTTGTAGATGCCGATGCGTGCCCGGTCAAGCAGGAGGTTTATCGTGTCGCGCGTCGCTATCAATTGGCTGTCACCCTGGTGGCCAATGCCTGGATGCGGGTCCCGGATGAACCACGGATTACGCTCCAGGTTGTCAAGGACGGGTTCGACGCCGCTGACAACTGGATAGCCGGCCAGGTGCAACCGGGTGACATCGTGGTCACCGCGGACATCCCGCTTGCCGACCGCTGCATCAGTAAGGGCGCACGGGTCCTTGGCCCAACCGGCAAGCCGTTCACGGATGACAACATCGGGATGGCGGTGGCGGGTCGTAACCTGTTGGCCGAGCTTCGCAGCGCAGGAGAAATAACGGGCGGTCCTCCCCCGCTGACCCAGCGCGACCGGTCGCGTTTTCTGCAACAGCTCGATACCCTGATTCACGCCATCCGGCGGCACTGTTCGGACTCGAATGCATAAAACCTATTCGGCACCGTCCATGGTGCCTTCCAAGGTGCCCGGGGGTTGACCGCTGTGCACAAGCAGCGTCTGCTTCGAATCGGGTGCGCTGCCGGTCCGCCGGACCATTTATGTGCGACAATTGCGGGTAATTGATGTGCTCTCTGCACGCCAATTCAGAATCGCTTGCCAGGCGCTGGGAGGGCCGATATAATTTTTGCCAGGATGCCGGCGATGCATGGCCCATCGGTATGATGGGCCACCATGGTGCCATCGCGTGTTGAAGGAAAGGAGAACCAGGAAGGAGGTTTGCGCATGGCCGTCATTGGGTTGCCCCGGGCCGACAACCCGGGGGGCGGGAAAACCACCGGGCGCTTGTGGCCGGATTGGTACCCCATGCTGGCCCCATTCCGCTATTCCGAGCGGCGGAAAGCCGCCTGGCAACTGGTCAATACGCTGGTTCTCTATATCGGCCTGTGGTATCTGATGGTTCGGTCGATTCAGCTCGGTTACCCTTATGCGTTGACGCTGGTGCTGGCCGTACCGGCGGCGGCGTTGTTGGTCCGGTTGTTCGTTCTGTTTCATGACTGCGTGCATGGTTCGTTCTTCAAGTCCAGCCGCGCCAACACCTTTTTCGGATATGTGCTCGGGGTGTTGGTGTTTACGCCATTCGAAGACTGGCGCTACAGCCACTTGCGC
>JAGTVD010000240.1 GCA_018224505.1 Desulfatitalea sp.
ACCCGGAGCACACCCCTTAGCGCCACTTGAACCCCGTTGCGTGCAGCGACACACCCCCGCTACCGGGACCACCGGCTTAACGACCACAACGGCACGCCGCGCCATCTCTTCGGGGTAAATTAAATCACCCTGCCCTGCCCCTGGTCACAACCTTGACTGTTTTGCGTCCACATGTTACGTGTTCTAATCTTTCGTGTTCAAACTATATGCGGTGGCAACAGCCCGGCTGGGATCAAACCCTGCCCCTGCCACTGCCACTGCCCATCGCTGACAGCGACCGGAGAGGCGGAGTTCAATGAAAGGCGCGTCAACCACCCCCATAGCGAACGGCTATGCGGAAAACATCCTCGTATCGTTACGGCGGATCATCCGTGCCATCGATCTGCACAGCAGGGCGCTGAGCAGCCGTTTCAACCTGACGGTGCCGCAACTGGTCTGTCTGCGCCAGATATTTCGAAGCGGCCCCTGCTCCCCGGGGGAACTGGCACGCCGGGTTTCACTGAGCCAGGCCACCATCACCGGGATTATCGACCGTTTGGAAGCCCGAAGCCTCGTCAGCCGGGTGCGCGGGCAGATGGACCGGCGAAAGGTGACCGTATCGCTTACCGAATCGGGCCGCAAATTGGCTGAGACCATGCCCTGGCCCTTGCAGGAACGCTTTGCCGAGCGATTGTTCGCCCTGCCGGAACAGGATCAGGCCATGATCAACCAGGTCCTCGACCAGATCGTCCACATGATGGAAGCCCAGGACATCGATGCCTGGCCGATTGTCGGCGCCGGTGAATGGACCGACCTGTCCGCGCTGCTCCCCTCGCCCGAAAAAGAACCTTAACGCCAGCGGGCGAGGTTACCCATGCCTGTGTTGCGACAGGCGCCTTTCTTGAACCCAAGGAATAGCGACTCAAAATGACGCATAAAATTGTTGTGGACAATGTTTACAAGATCTTCGGCCCCCATCCGGATAAGGCCCTCAAACTGATCGACCAGGGTCACACCAACGAGCAGATCATGCAGAAAACCGGCAGCGCCGTGGGTGTGGCCGGGGTCTCCTTCACCGTGGACGAAGGCGAAATCCTTGTGGTGATGGGGCTTTCGGGCAGCGGTAAATCCACCCTGGTACGCTGTATCAACCGCCTGATCGAGCCCACTGTTGGCAAGGTCGAGGTGGACGGCGTGGATGTCACCCAACTGTCCACCGTGGAGCTGATGCGATTCCGACAGAAACATTTCGGGATGGTATTCCAGAACTTCGCCTTGTTTCCCCACCGCACCGTCTTGCAGAACGTGGCCTACGGCCTGGAAATTCAGAAAGTCGATCCCGGAGCCATGCGGGAGCGTTCCATGCAGGCGCTGACCCAGGTGGGTCTCAAGGGCTGGGAAGATTCATACCCGGCCCAGCTCAGCGGCGGTATGCAGCAGCGGGTGGGTCTGGCCCGCGCCCTGGCCCTGGATGCCGACATCATGCTCATGGACGAGGCCTTCAGCGCCCTGGACCCTTTGATCCGCCGCGACATGCAGGACGAGCTCCTTGAGCTCCAGGAAAGGGTCAAAAAGACCATCGTCTTTATCAGCCATGACCTGGACGAGGCGATCAAAATCGGCGACCGCATCGTGCTGATGAAAGACGGACGGGTGGTGCAGGTGGGCACGGCTGAAGAGATCCTCACCAACCCGGCCAACGATTACGTGGCGCGGTTTGTGGAGGAAGTGGACATGTCCAAGGTGATGACCGCCGAATCGGTGATGGTCAAACCCTCGGCCCTGGCCTACTTCAAAAGCGACGGACCCCGCGCGGCACTGCGCAAGATGCAGAAGGCCGGCATTTCCAGCATCTTTGTGCGGCGCGACGGTAAAATTATCGGCATGGTAACCGCCGACGACGCCGCCAAGGCTATTAAGGACAATGCCAGGGATCTGCAAAGCATTCTGATCACCGACATCCAGACCGTGCGACCCGCCACACCGGCCATCGAGCTGTTTCCCATCCTGGCGGGTATCAACTATCCGCTGGCGGTGCTGGATGACAATGACCATCTGCTGGGCGTCATCATCAAGGGTTCGTTGCTCGCAGGACTGGCCGAAGGACTGCAAACAGGAGGAAATTCCTGATGGAACAATTCAAAATCCCAATCGGCCGGGGCATTGAAGCGGTCATCAATTTTTTCGTCGACCACTTCTCATTTGCCACCAAAGCCTTTGCGGGCGTCACTGAAAACGGCATCAACCTGCTGGTCAGCGCCATGATGTTCTTTCCGCCTTGGGCGCTGATCCTGATCTTCACTGCCATCAGCTGGCTTCTGACCCGCAACCGGGGCATTACGATCTTCACCATGGCCGGCATGGCACTGATCTGGAACCTGGGGCTCTGGGACCCCACCGTGAGCACCATTGCCCTGGTGATCATCGCCACGCTCTTTTCCATCATGATCGGCGTTCCCCTGGGTATTTTCGCGGCGCTCAACGGGGTCTTCTACCGCATCGTGATGCCGGTGCTCGACCTGATGCAGACCATGCCCGCATTCGTCTACTTGATTCCGGCCATTCCCTTTTTCGGCCTGGGTCCGGTGGCGGCCATTTTTGCCACGGTGATTTTTTCCATGCCGCCGGCCATCCGCCTCACCTGCCTGGGCATCAAGCAGGTGCCCCAGGAACTGGTCGAAGCGGCCGACGCCTTCGGCAGTACCAAGTGGCAAAAACTGTTTAAACTGCAGCTCCCCATCTCTGCGCCCACCATGATGGCCGGGGTGAATCAGACCATCATGCTGGCACTCTCCATGGTGGTGATCGCCGCCATGATCGGCGCCCGGGGGCTTGGGGGCGAGGTGTGGCGCGCCATCCAGCGACTCGAAGCGGACAGAGGCTTCGAAGCCGGACTGGGCATTGTCATTGTGGCCATCATCCTCGACCGGATCATGCAGAAGCTGGGCAGCCGCGCCAAGAAACAATAATGCAGCAAGAATACCAAGCTACTGAAAAACCCTTAACCGAGAACAGACATAGGAGGTTCGACCATGAAAAGAACAATGCTGATTGCCGTGATGCTCGTATTGACGCTCGTGATGGCGACAACGCCCGAGGCCCTCGCCAAAAAAGGCAAAGTGGATATCGCATATGTGGAATGGGCCTGTGCGGTAGCCAGCGCCAATGTGATAAAAGCGGTTTTGCAGGAAAAACTGGGCTATGAAGTGGAACTGACATCCGTGAGTGCGGCCGCCATGTGGCAGGCCATCGCCAGTGGCGATGTGGATGCCATGACCACTGCCTGGCTCCCGGTGACCCATGGTCACTATCTGGAACGGTTCCAGGATAAATTGGAAGATTTGGGTCCGAATCTGGACGGCGCCGGCATCGGGCTCGTCGTGCCGGCCTACGTCACCATCGACTCCATCGAGGAAATGAGCGCCAATGCCGGGAAATTCGACGGCCGCATCGTAGGTATCGATCCGGGCGCCGGCATCATGTCCAAAACCGAGGAGGCGATCAAATCTTATGGGCTGAAGAACTTCACGCTGGTGGAATCCACCGGTGCCATGATGACGGCAGTCTTGCAGGACAAGATCCGGAACAAGGAGTGGGTAGTGGTCACCGGCTGGTCGCCCCACTGGAAATTTGCCAAATGGGACCTGAAATACCTCAAAGACCCAAAGGCCATCTATGGCGGTTCAGAACAGATCCACACCATCGTGCGCAAAGGTCTGAAGACGGATATGCCCGAAGTCTATCACGTTCTGGACAACTTCAGTTGGGGATTGCCCGAGATCGGTGAAGTCCAGGCATGGAACGCAGAAGGGGCCGATCCTTATGATTCCGGCAAGCGTTGGATCGCAGAGAACCCTGATAAAGTGAAAGCCTGGCTGCCGTAAATCCAAATAAAGTCAGCCACCACAAATAAAGTCAGCCACCACATATGGTCCGTGGTCATCGGCTCGGGTTGCCCAGCCGATGACCATAGGCCAACTTATTGGTGGCTGTCTTTTTTAATCCCACGCAACCGGGTAAACCGGCAATCACGCGTCGGGTTTGAGATATCACCCAACAACTATCCAAACCCGACGCGTATTACCCAACATCAATGCGCATCGCCACATGCCACAACCGGGGCAGGCGCCCGGATGACCAGCGCCGTATCGCCGCTGGAGCCACCGAATCCGCACTGCACATGAAACAACACCAGCCAAATCGCGGCGGCAATCAGAAAAAGGGGTTTGAGCTGCTGCATCGACCTATGGCCTCTGAAGGCGAATCACACCGCACACATCCATCCTCCGAGGGTGATCCTATTGAAAGAAGCGTTCAATGATAACCAAATCCAACCACTCATTCTGACATGCAAAAAAAATGCCTCCGGCCGCCAACTCAGTCCATGCGACCCGGAATTGCGGCCCATCGGGCATTCGCACCGCATAGGTCCTGATCAGGAGAACCCTGAAAACGCCCAATTTTACACAAGAGCGAACGCAAGGGTGCAACAACCGCGCACAAAAATGTACGCTCGGTGCGCCCGGACCTGATCCCCCGTATTCAGGGTAATTGCTTTTACGCCAAAGAAATGGCGCGGCATGCCGTTGTGATCGTTAGGGTTCGCGCATGACATTTCTTGACAAAAAGCGGTCGATCATCATAAATAAATCGGTGTAACTCCAATACGCTCTACTCAGTGACTATCGCTCCCGCAGGCTTCCCCAAACTCCAAGGTGATGTTGCCAAAACCAACCGCTCGTATCGCATGCGGCCCGAAGGGATTCGGATGACCGTGAAACCGACATATGGGATGATGGAAACGCGCTTGAATAATAGCGAAAACCTATTGCGCCACCTGCTGGATATCTCGCCCCTATCCATGTCCATCGTTCACCTTAATGATGGCTGCTACCTGTACGTCAACCCGGCCTTTTGCCAAAACACCGGCTATAGTGCGAAGGAGATCATCGGCCGCACCGAAGCCGATCTCCATTTGTATGTCGATCCGAACGAACGAAGGCATCTCATCGCGCAACTGCTGCGCCACGGCCGCACCGAGCATACCGATATTACCTTCCGCGCCAGAGACGGGCGACGCTATAGCAGTCACATTTCGGCACGCACTGTTGAATTCGAAGGGCAGCCCGGCGTTCTGTCCGTCACCACTTTTGCCGATCCTCTCAAAAAGGCCCACTGCGCCCTGGCGGAGAGCGAAAACCGATTTCGCACCATCCTCCAAAGCATTGCCGAAGGCTATTACGAGGTGGACCTGCCCGGTAACATCACTTTTTTCAATCGTGCCGCGCAACAGATCATGGGCTATCCGAAAGAGACGTTGCTCGGACTGAACTACCGGGATTATGTAACACCGGACACTGCGGAACAGATTTACCAAGCGTACAACGCGGTTTTCAAAACCGGCAGTCCCAGTCAAACGGTGGAATACACCATTGTCCGCAAGGACGGTACGGTGGTCATGGTGGAAACGTCGATCAGCCTCAAACGCGATCCGATGGGCCGGCCCATCGGCTTTTATGGCATTGTTCGCGATCGCACGGCTCAAAAAAGAGCTGAAGAGGCCTTGCGCCAAAGCGAAGAGAGTTACCGCAGCCTGCTGGACCTGGCCCCCGATGCCATCACCGTGACCCGCATGGCCGATGGTCGTTATTTTCAGGTCAACGACGCCTTTTGCCGCAAAACGGGTTATGCCATGCAAGAGGTGATGGGCCGCACGCCATCCGACCTGAACCTTTATGTCGATCCGCGGGATCGTGACCGCATCGTCGAGCAATTGCGCCGGGATGGCCGGGTCGATGGCATGGAGATCACCTTCAGGATGAAGGATGGGAGGCATCTGGACCACCTGGTCTCCGCACAACCCATGCTGTTCAAAGGACATGATTGCCTCTTGATCATGGCCAAGGATATCACACCGCTTAAAAACGCCCAGCAATCCCTGCGCCTCAGCGAGGAAAAATACCGGACCATTCTGGAAACCATGGAAGAGGGCTATTACGAGGTGGATCTGAGCGGCAACTACACCTTTTTCAATGCGGCCTCCCGCAATCTTCACGGCTACTCGGACGAAGCGTTGCTGGGGATGAACTACCGCAACTACCTTTCCCAGGATAAAGTGCAAGAGATCCGCGCCATTTACAGCGAGATTTATCGCACCGGCATTTCATCCAACATTCTTGACCACACCATCCGCCGCCCGGACGGCAGTGAGCGCATGGTTGAGATGTCCGCCTACCCGATGCGCGACGCATCGGGCCTCATTGTGGGCTTCTGGGGGATCTCCCGGGATCGCACGGAACGCAAGCAAGCCGAGATGGCCCTGCAGGAAAGCGAAGCCCGGCTGCGTCTCATTTTTGACAATGCCAATGAAGGCATCTACATCCTCTTGGACGAGTGCATCCGTTTCCCCAACCCCAGGACCAAAACCATCTGCGGGTTCAGCCGCCAGGAGTTGGTAGGTATGCGGTTCATCGATCTGGTGCTTCCCGAGGATCGTGAAATCCTTTATTCGGAACAGTTGCGCAAACT
>JAGTVD010000241.1 GCA_018224505.1 Desulfatitalea sp.
GGCAAACAAACGTCTCGGAATGACAAGGCAAACAGGTGTCTTGGAATGACAAGGCAAACAAGTGTCTTGGAATGACAGCAAGGTAAGTGCTCCTCGGATTGACAATAAGGTGAACGCTGCTTGGAAGAACAACATAGATCGTGCGCGCGGAGGGGTATCAGGTCTAACATCCCTGGGAACGATTTCAATGGCGATTGTTCTACCAGTCACCACTCAAATCCACCCAGCCGGGGTTTTTGGCTTCAATCAAGACCACCTTCTTTTCACGGCGCCATCCTTTTATTCTTTTTTCCATGGCGATAGCGGCATGAACATCGTTGGTTTGGTCGAACCAGACTAAGCGGTCGATATTATAGCGCCGGGTAAAGCCGGGTACTAATTTGTTGCGGTGTTCGTAAACTCGGCGGCGCAGGTCGGAGGTTACCCCGGTGTAAAGGGTCCGGGAGCGGTTGCTCATGATATAAACGTAGTACGTTTTCATTTGGCCTCTCTTGCGGCTCGATATTTTGATCTTCCGGGCTTTTTTCTGTTTTCATCCCGAATTTCTTGCCTTAAGTCCTCCCGTTTTTGTGAGGTTATCCGGTGCTTTTCGCATATGATTTTCCCAAATTTCTCTCTGTTTGTCACCCTGAACTTTTCGCTTGATGTCATGCAGGTCTGTCTCCATGCTTGTCATCCCGGGCTGTCTCCATGCTTGTCATCCCGGGTTATCTCCAGTTATGTCATCCCGAGCGCAGCGAGGGATCTTGTCCGAGCCGTCTGCGGAGTTTGGGTGCGGGCGTGGGGGGATTCCTCGTCGCTTCGCTCCTCGGAATGACAGTTTGGAAGGCGCTGCTTGTTAGGACAGTTTGGAAGGCGCTGCTTGTTAGGACAGCTTGGAAGGCGCTGCTCGGAATGACAGATTGGAAAACGCTTCTCGGAATGACAGATTGGAAGGCGCTTCTCGGAATGACAGCAAGGGTGTGGTTGTTGGAAAGAGAGACGAAGGGGGTCTTTGATAGGGCCGGCACACGGGGGCGCTCGCGTGCCTCGGCGCGGGGAATGTGTGTTAACTCGATTTACCGGAGGTGGGTTATGATGTTTGCTTTGGGGGTCGATTTGTTTCGGGTTGGCCTATAAGGCCATCCCGGATGGTTAGAGGTGTTAAACTATCATGAAGTTAAAGCGGGTGGTCTCGTCAAAAGTCGAAAATCTTAACTAACGGCATTTTTAGCACATGAAACTATTGACTATAATAATGCAAAAATTGCATTTTGGAGGCTTTTAACGGGACCATCAAAGCTGTCGTTGACTACATTCTGCATCATGAGCAGCGGTTTCAGGCACCCGCGCGGCGCTTGTCCATCGCCGCCACGATGCGGTCCATCATTTCGCCGGCCGGGCCGAGCAGGGTTATGTCGCTGATGCGGTTCGTCAGGGGGGTGGGTTCGGGGTTGATTTCGATAATAAAGGCGCCCCGGTCCTTGGCGATCAGCGGCAGGTAGGCGGCCGGTTCCACGGTGGCCGAGGTGCCGATGACCAGCATTACGTCGCAGTTGGCGGCCAGGATTTGAGACCGGCGCAGCAGGCCCACGTCGATGGGTTCGCCGAACATCACCACGTCCGGGCGCAGATAAGCGCCGCAGGGGCACACCGGCGGAATGCGATCCATGGAAACCGACTGCCAGTCGGAACGGACATGGCACCCCATGCAGCGCAGCATGGCGTGGGTGCCGTGGAATTCGATCACGTCGCTGCTGCCGGCCTTCTGGTGCAAGCCATCCACGTTCTGGGTGATGATGGTCTGCAGGATGCCCATCTGCTCCAGGCGTTGCAAGCCCAGGTGGCCGGCGTTGGGCACCGCCGTGGTCAGCAGTTCGGCGATGCCCAGGAACAGCACCTCCCACACTTCGACGGGGTTGTTGACCAGCATGTCGATGTGGGCGTATTTCATGGGGTCGATCTTCTCCCACAGGCCCCCCTTGCCCCGGAAGGGGGGGATGCCGCTTTCCACGGAGATGCCGGCGCCGGTGAGGGCGACGCCTTTGGTGGCCTGAACGCAGGCCTCCGCGGCCTGGTCGATGAGAGATGAGTACATGGGGTGGCTCCTTCGCCAGTATCTGTCCAGGTTTCTGGAATCGTCATCCTTATGGTGATCGCATTCGCACCAAAGTGCCGCTGGCATATGTTTTCCAGACCAAAAGCGATATGCGATCCCTAAAGCGTGAAGGTCATGTCCGCGCCCACGGCGAAACAGTCCAAGGTCTCGTTCCGTTCGGCGATTATCTTGTGACAGGCCGCCACCATTTCGTCCACTTCGTCGTCGGTGCGCTCCTGGTTGAGGTGGAACAGGCCCAGACGCTTGACGCCCGCCTTGAAGGCCAGCTCCAGCACATCCACATACGAGGAGTGGCCCCATTCGATGAGCAGGTTGTACTCCTGGGGGGTGTACTCGGCATCGTGCAGCAGCAGGTCGGCCCCCTGGCAAAATTGGAGATATTCGCTGGCGCCCAGGCCGCCGGGGTGCACGAAGCCCAGTTCATTATCGGTGAGAAACACGAAACTTTTGCCATCCTCGATGAACTTGTATCCCTTGCCGCTGTTGGGGTGACTAAGGGGGGTGGGCACCACCGTGACCGAACCGATCTCGAACTTTTCCGGTCGGCCTTCCTGGTACACAATTTTAGCCTTTAGATCGGAGTAGCGGACGGGGAAATTGGGGGGCGCCATTACCTTGGAGAACATGGATTCCATGAACTTTTTGTGAAATGGGCCGCGATGCATGCGAATTTCAGGGTGTTCGAGGAAGAGGGGCTTGAAAAATGGAAAGCCCATCAGGTGATCCCAGTGTCCGTGGGTCAGCAGAAAATTGTATTGGTAGCGACCCTCTTTGATCAGGGCGTTGCCCAGGCGGCGAATGCCCGTGCCCGCATCCACGATGATGATGTCGTCGCTTTGCGTCCGGATTTCCAGACAGGTGGTATCGCCACCATACTTGATGTATTCCCGGCCCGATACGGGAATGGAGCCTCGTGATCCCCAGCAGCGTATTAACATGGATGTCCCTCGTTACCCGGTTTCGTCCCGCGCATCAGTTTCCCCATAGTATGTGAACCAGGTGGCGTCCCGCTCCCACTTGCCGAGGATCCGGATCGGCAGCCGTTGCAGCTGGTATTCAATCTCCCGGGCCTGGCTGCGCAGCAATCCCGAGAGGATGAATTGTGAGTGCCCGATGAATCCGGGGGCGGCAATCATGCGCCGCATCACCGCGTAATGGATATTGGATATCATAAGGTCGCTGGGGGGGTCCATAAAATTCAGGGCATCTGCCCGGACCACCAGGATGCGGTGGGTCATTCGATTGTATTGGACATTGCGGCGGGCGGTTGCGGCCGCCAGGTGGTTGAGGTCCACGGCCACCACGGCATGCGCCCCCATTTTTGCCGCCGCCAGGGCCAGCAGCCCCGTGCCGGTGCCAATGTCGAGCACGCGTGTTACCGGTCGGCGATCGAAGGCCGCGTGCAGGGCTGTCAGGCAGTCATGGGTGGTGGGATGCGTGCCGGTGCCGAACACCACGCCGGGGTCCAGCAGGAGGGTCATGGGCGACGGCGTTGCCGCAGCCGGATCCCATGGCGGCACCACTTGTAAACGACCGACGGTGAACGGGGCGGGAGCGCCACCTTGCCAGTCATCATAGGTCATTTCGTAGCAATCTTGCAGTTGCAAGTGGGGTTGCCGGTCCAGCAGCGCGGCCACGTAACTGTCCGCCGGGGCATGGAAGAAGAGGAAGGTGTCCTGTTCTTCTTCCCAGTTGCCGATGAAATCGTCAATGTTCAGAAAGGGGTTATCCTGCACCCGACCCTTGAGATAGTAAATGAACAGATCGTGGTAAGGCTTCGGGCAAAGAGTCGGCGGGTCGATGGTCGGCCCGCCGACCGTTTCGGGCGGCGATGAGGGTGTCATTCGTTTTTGGGCAGCTGGTCCAGGTACCATTTCATGGGGTCCAGCAGCGTAAAGCCCAGGTCCCGCAGTTTCTGTTTGACCCGGATGACGTTGTTGGTTAGCAGATAGGGGAAAACGGCCCGTTTGTCCTCTTCCCAGTAGCGGGCCACCAGAATGCTGCCGAAAGAGATGCCCTCCTCGGTAATGGTGTCCACGATGCGTTTCATCTGGCCGACCTTCTCTTCCACAAGGATACACAGCAGGGTGCCCGGTTGACCGATGCCCAGCACGTTGGTGAAGGCCCGCAGCAGATCGCGCACCGACAGGATGCCGGTAAGCTTGCCGTGTTGGTCGACCACGGGAAAAGCGCCCACCCGTTTCTCCTGGATCATCAGCAGCGCATCTTGCAGGGTGTGGGACGGAGAGATGGTCATCGGATCGGGGGTCATGACGTCGGCCACTGTCAATTGGGCGAACCGCTCCCGGGCCCGGGGATCGTCCTGCCCTTTGATCAGGCTCGGCGGCATGGCGGTGCGGATGTCCCGGTCGGTGACAATACCCACCAACCGATTATCGGCTTCCACCACGGGCAGGTGGCGAATGTTATGGGCCCTCATCTGCTCCTGCGCCTCCCCGAGGGTATTCTCTTTGGATACCGTGATGACCTTCCGGGTCATGGATCGGCTGACAAACATTGTCGTTCCTCCTTTTTTTAAGGGGCACTGGGTGTGGTTGGGGCCATTTCCAGCAAAATGCGCACATGGTCGGCCGCCAGTTCGGGTAAGCGCTCCAGGGCATAGCCGCCCTCGAGTACGGAGAGCAGGCGGCCGGCGCTGTATTGGTCCGCCAGGGTCATGATGGCGTGCATGATCCATTTGAAACCTTCGCTGGTCAAGCGCATATCGGCCATCTCATCATCCGCGTGGGCATCGAATCCGGTGGAAACGATGATCACTTGAGGCGCAAAGCGTTTAAAGGCCGGCAGCAGGTCCTGTTCGATCAGGCGGCGGTATTCGTCATCGCTCTGTCCGGGAAGCACCGGCGAATTTTTGGTGAAACCGTGTCCCGCGCCTTTACCCGCTTCGAACTCGCGGCCCGTGCCCGGGTAGGTAAAGGAGGGGTGCTGGTGAATCGAGTAGTAGAATACGGTGGGGTCTGATTCGAACGCATGCTGGGTGCCGTTGCCGTGATGGACATCGAAATCGATGATGCCCACCCGCTCGATATCCCATGTCTGCTGCAAGTAGCGGGCGGCGATGGCCACATTGTTGAAATAGCAGAAACCCATGGCTTCGCCGCTTTCGGCATGGTGTCCGGGAGGACGCACGGCGCAGAAGGCGTTGTCGATCTCATTGGCCATGATCATGCGGGCCGCTTCCATCACCCCTCCCGCGGCCAGCAGCGCAGCCTCCCAGGTGGCCGGGCACATCTGGTTGTCTTCGCAGTCCAGGGTGCGCCGGCCGCCCAGGCTGTGTTCCTCGAAGCGGCGGATATAGGGTTCGCTGTGAATGGTCTGAATCCACTTCATTTCCGCCGGATGGGCCGGCACCGGGATCAGGTGGGGTAACAGACCCGCCTGTTTGAGGCCCTGGTGGATGGCCAATAACCGCTCGGCCCGCTCGGGATGGTAGGGGCCGGTGTCGTGGAGCAGATACAGCTGGTCGTACAAAAAACCCGTTCTTCTCATCGGTAGCCCCCACTTTCCACGGCCGGTTCGGCCGGAGTCGATTCCTTGGGGCTCGCACACCCACCCGCGTGCAGAGCAGGAGGGGATTCAAGCCAGGATTTTGTCGAATATGGCAAAGGCCGCTGTAACGGCCGCATTGCCGGCCTCTATGTCAATGGTCGGTTTTCCTTGCAAATCGAACTTGTAGACCGTTTCATCGTCCGGAATCGTGCCGGCCAGTTCCAGTCGGTCCGCATCGAGCAGCGCCATAACCTCTCCGGCCGGCTCGCTTTTGACCCGGTTCATCACCAGGTAGCTTTTGCCCACACCGATTTTAAGCTCCTGCGCCAATTGGTGGATCCTCAATCCGGCCTGCAACCCGCGCCGGGAAGTGTCGGTGACGATCAGCAGGATATCCACGTTATGGGTGGTCAGTCGGCTGATGTGCTCCATGCCGGCTTCGTTGTCCATCACCACATATTGGTAGTTGTCCACCAACCGTTCCAGGAAGTTGGTCAGCAGGCTGTTGGCGGCGCAGTAGCACCCGGCCCCTTCGGGCTGACCCATCACCACCAGGTCGAACTTGTCCTCTTCGGCCACCGCCTCCTCCAGGCGCATGGACATGAACACATCCTTTGTCATACCCGAAGGGACGTTGCCCTTTTTCATATCCTCGCGTGCTTGGCCCAGCGTGTCTTTCACATCCAGGCCCAACACCTCGTTGAGGTTGGCATTGCAGTCGGCATCCACCGCCAGGATGGGTGCTTTGCCATTGGCCACCAGATATTTGATCAGCAAACCGGCAATGGTGGTCTTGCCGGTGCCGCCTTTTCCCGCCAATGCGATGGTAAACGCCATGATGAACGATCCTCTCGTTGTTGCGCGCCGAACGATTGACGCCCGGATAGGTGCCACAGGTCCGCTCCGATCCGTCAAACGCCTCCGTTCGATTCCGCGATTCGATTCAAATGTCTAAAAGTAGGGAAGATGACGCGTACAGTCAAGGGAATATATGAGACGCTTGCATTCTTTGCGGCCTATATGCTACCTATTGGATAACCTGCCAACAACAATACCTTTTTTCCCCGAGGAGGGATGCTATGTTCGATCTGGTTAAAAAAAGTGTGTTCGCCGGCATTGGCCTGGCCCTTAAGACCAAGGACGAGGTGGAGGATCTGGTCGAGGAGTTGCAGAAAAAGGGCGAGATGTCCGAAAAGGAGGGGCGCAAGTTTCTCAAGGATGTTCAGAAGCGGTATGACGAGACCCAGGAAAAACTTGAAAAGCGCGTGGAGGATGCGGTCAAGGATTTTCTGAAGAAAACCAAGATTGTGACCACCGATGAACTCAAGGAACTCAAAAAAGAGATTCGTGAGCTAAAAAGCATCGTCAACACCCTGACCCAGAAGAAAGAGAAAGAGTAGGTACGGGCTAAAAGGGCTGACAAAGCAAGTTCCCAGGGCACCTTGACACTGTTTCCCTGCAGGGCCGCGCCCTGTCCTCCTCACGGCGGGATTCACCGCCCATTGGGAGCACCATGATCAGTATCCGCAAAATCGGCGTCATTGGCCGCACCTACCGCCACCTGAACCGCTACCGTCAGATTTTGGCGGTGTTGTTCAAATACGGTTTCGGCGATCTGATCGATACACTGAAAATCGAGCAGTACATCGAGATCGGCCTGCAAATGATCTCCCGCCGTCGGCGCGAGCGGCTGGAGAAACTGAGTCGGGCCGAACGGGTGCGCATGGCTTTGGAGGAATTGGGGCCCACTTACATCAAGCTGGGCCAGGTGCTCTCCACCCGTCCCGATTTGGTGCCTGTGGAATTTGTCAAGGAGTTCGCAAAACTACAGGACAAGGTCCCACCCATCAGTTTCGAGGCGATCGTCAAGACCATCGAATCGGAAATGAACCGCGACCAAGGGATCGCCTTCGCCGAGCTGGATCCCGAACCCCTGGCATCGGCCTCCATCGGCCAGGTCCACCGGGCGCGGTTGCACAGCGGCGATGATGTTGTGGTCAAGGTTCAGCGTCCGGGGATTGAAGCGGTGGTGGAGGTGGACCTGGAGATCATGCTCCACCTGGCCACCCTGGCCGAGCGGCACATCGAAGAATTGGCCTTTCACCGGCCGATCAAAATCGTCGAGGAGTTTGCCCACAGTATCGAAAGAGAGTTGGACTACACCATTGAAGCGGCCAGCATGGAGCGGGTGGCCGGTCAGTTTCTGGACGACCCCGGAGTTTATGTGCCCAAGGTGTACCGCGAGCACTCAACCCGGCGGATCCTGACCATTGAATTTGTGGACGGCATCAAAGTGTCCGATACCGAAAGGCTTCTGCGGGAAGGGTATGATCGGGAGTTGATCACCCGGCGGGGGGCGGACATTCTTTTCAAACAGATCTTCTCCTTCGGCTTTTTTCATGCCGATCCCCATCCGGGCAATGTTTTCGTACTGCCCGGCAATGTGATCTGCCTGATCGATTTCGGGATGATGGGTGCCCTGGACCGTTCCAGCCGGGAGTTTTTCGTCAGTCTGGTGGAGAGTATCCTGCGCCGGGACGAACCGCGGACCGCGCAAATCCTGCTGAAATTGACCGAATGGGATGAAGAACCCCAGCTGGCGGTGTTGGAAAAGGATGTGGCCGACTTCGTGGGCCGTCATCTGTACCGGCCCCTGGAGGAGGTGCAGCTGAGCAAAGTGTTGCACCAGTTGCTGGATCTATCCACCAAAAACCGCATGCGGCTTCAGCCGGACCTGTTCCTGATGATCAAGGCCCTGGCCCAGGTGGAAGCCATTGCCCGCTCCCTGCATCCGGAATTCGATTTGATGGGGGCGGCCAAACCGTTCATCCGGGAGGTCAAGCTGGCCCGTTTCAAGCCGGCCCGTCTGAGCGGCGACCTGGCGCGACTGGTGGAACAGGGGTACGAATTTCTCACCGATTTCCCCAAGGATCTGCTGGAGATCAGCCATAGCCTGCGCCAGAAAAAAATGTCTTTCACCCTGGTGCTCAAGGATCTGGACAAGATGCTCGCCACCCATGACCAGATCAGCAACCGCATCTCCTTTGCCATCATCATCGCCGCGCTGATTATCGGATCGGCCATCATCGTCATTTCCAACATCCCGCCGATGTTTCACGGCATCTCCCTGTTTGGCCTGATTGGATTTCTGGCGGCCGGGTTCATGGGGATCTGGTTGCTGGTGGCGATTATCAAAAAGGGCCGGTTGTAGTCTCTGCTTTAACGCATGGCGCAAAACGGATTGGTGCGTTTTTCCTTGCCGATGGAGGTCGGTTCCATGTGGCCGGTGTAGACGGTGGTCTCATCCGGCAGGGTGAACAGTTTGGTGTGAATGCTGCGGATCAGGGTGTCGAAATCGCCTCCCGGAAAATCGGTGCGCCCGATCGATCCGGAAAAGAGCGTATCGCCCACGAAGACCACTTTGTCGGTGGCCAGGGAGATGCCGCCGGGGGTGTGGCCGGGGGTGTGGAGCACCTTGAAGGTGATCTGACCCACGGTCACGGTGTCGCCGTCCGCCAGCAGGCGGTCCGGTTCGGGGGAGTCTTCCGAACGCATGCCCCACTGGGCCGCACCGCGGGCAAGGTGGGTGAGCATGGCCGCATCTTCGGGGTGAATCATCAGCTCGGCACCGCTCGCCTTTTTGAGTGCCTTGTTGGCACTCACATGGTCGAAATGGCCGTGGGTGTTGATGATGGCTTTGAGTGTCAGCCGGTCATTGGCCAGAGCCAGTAGAATCTTGTCGGCATCGCCGCCCGGATCGATCACCGCCGCTTGACGGGTCTCGTCGCAGCCGACGATGAAACAGTTGGCCTGCAGTGGTCCGAGCTGCATGGCGCGAATAATCATAGTGGTCCTCCCTTCGGATGTGCTATCCGCCGTTGCCGACCTTTGGGGTTGCATCGACTTCGAGCGGCGGCTCCGTTTGCCGGTTCAGCCGACCCTGGTCGATGGCCAGGCGGATACTGTCCAGAATACCGTTGATAAAGGCCCCCGATTCAGGGGAGCCGAACTTTTTGCCGATATCGATGGCTTCGTTGATGGCCACCTTGGCCGGAATATCGGCACAGTAGAGTAGCTCGAACACGGCCAGGCGCAAGATGTTGCGATCCACGCAGGCCATACGACGCATCTTCCAGTTGCTCGAATGTTGTTCAATGATCGTGTCGATATGGTTCCGATTGGCGATGATGCCGTTGACCAGATGTTTGAAAAAGGGCGGCATCGGTTCGCCGGGGGAAAAGCTGCGGCAATATTCGCCGAGCATCTCCTTGGAAAAGGTGCAGCTCATATCCATGCAGAACAGGGCCTGCATGGCCGATTCTCTTGCTTGTCTACGGGTTCCCATTGTCAGATCGCTTCCACCGCCGCCATCAGGTTGGCCATCTCCACGGCGGCCAGCGCGGCATCCCAGCCCTTGTTGCCCGCCTTGCTGCCGGCCCGCTCGATGGCCTGTTCCAGGGTGTCGGTGGTCAGTACGCCGAATATGATGGGGCGCCCGGTTTCCATGCTCGCGGAGGCGACGCCTTTGGAGACCTCGGCGCTCACATAGTCGAAATGGGGGGTGGCGCCCCGGATCACCGCCCCCAGGCAGATGATGGCATCGTGCGCGTTGCGGGCGGCCAGTTTTTTGGCCACCAGGGGGATTTCAAAGGCGCCCGGCACTTTGACGATGTCGATATCCTTTTCGTCGGTGCCGCTGCGGATCAGCGCATCCAAGGCGCCGCCCACCAGTTTGTCGGTGATGAAATCGTTGAACCGGCTCACCACGATGGCGAACTTTTTACCTTCAGCCACCAGTTTGGCTTCAATGATGTTGGGCATTACGGAACCTCCGGTTGACGTGGGGCCTGCGATGCAGATCCCTTATGGACGATTTGGGCTGTTATTGTTCATCAAAATGCAAAAGATGTCCCATTTTCAGTTTTTTGCATTCGAGATAGCAGCGGTTGTATTCATTGGGTGCAATTTCGATCGGGATCTGCTCCACAACGCTCAGCCCGTAACCATCCAGGCCGACCATTTTCTTGGGGTTGTTGGTCAGCAGGCGCATTTGGCGCACCCCGAGATTGCGCAGCATCTGGGCGCCGAGGCCGTAATCGCGCAGATCGTCTTTAAAACCGAGCTGGCGATTGGCTTCGACCGTGTCGAGGCCTTGATTCTGCTGCAAATCATAGGCTTTGAGCTTGTTCACCAGTCCGATACCCCGACC
>JAGTVD010000242.1 GCA_018224505.1 Desulfatitalea sp.
CCCGTCGTCATTGTCGGGGCCGATGGGCAGCCACGCGCGTTGATTCGGGACGGTGATGCCGTCATCTTTTTCAACTTTCGTGCCGATCGTGCCCGGCAACTGACCCGGGCCTTCACCGATCCGCTTTTTGACAGTTTTGAACGCCTGATGCGGCCCCAACTCGCGGACTATGTCTGCATGACCCTCTATGACGAAACCCTGAAGCTGCCCACGGCCTTTCCGCCCGAACACCTGGACGATCTTCTGGGTCAAGTGGTCAGTGGCCGGGGGTTGCACCAGCTGCGCATCGCCGAGACCGAAAAGTATGCCCATGTGACCTATTTTTTGAACGGCGGCGAAGAGGCGCCTTTCGAGAACGAGGAGCGCTGCCTGATCCCTTCGCCCCGGGAGGTGCCTACCTACGATCACAAACCGGAGATGAGCGCCGCGGCGGTGACCGAAGAGGTGCTGGCGCGCATCGCTGCCGATCGCTACGACCTGATAGTGCTAAACTACGCCAACATGGACATGGTCGGGCATACCGGAATCATCGAGGCGGCGGTCCGGGCCTGCGAAACGGTGGATCGCTGTGTGGGAACCATTGTCGAAGCGGTGCGCGCCAAGGGTGGCGCGCTACTGATCACCGCCGATCACGGCAACGCCGAAACCATGATCAGCGATCACGGCAAAAGTCACACGGCTCATACCACACATCCGGTACCGTTGTTGCTGGTGGATGACCGGCGCAAAACCGCTCGCCTGCAGCAAGGCATCCTGGCCGATGTGGCCCCCACCCTGCTGGCGTTGATGGGGATTGTCCCCCCGCCGGCCATGACCGGTCGCTCACTGATCGTGGAAGATAACCGAGTGGAAAAGAAATGAACACGACAGCTTTTGAGGGTGACACCATCGTTGATTTTATTACCGGCCGCCGCGTACCCCACATCGGTGCCGAGGCCAATCGCCAGGTTGTGGAGCGCATTCTGGTGGAGATGAAGGGATATGCCAAAGAAGAGATCGTAGTGGATGCCCCTATCGCACTGGAGATGGAAGGCGGCGTCTACCGGTCCCGTTTGGATCTGGTCGTACGGATCCAGGGGTACGGCTACATGGTCATCAAATGCGCACCGGGCTCACTCGGTTCCCGGGAGCGGGAAGTGATTGCCGCCGCCCGGCTGCTCGAGAATTACCAGATACCCCTGGCAGTGGCATCCGACGGCCAAACCGCCATTGTCTGGGATGCTGTCAGCGGCAAACGCAGCGGCCAGGGGTTGGATGCCATTCCCGCCCGCCGGGATGCGGTTTCGCAGTTCGATCCGCATCGCCTGCTGCCCCTGGCTGAAGCGCGCCGACCGCGCCAGCAATTGATTTTTCGCTCCTACGACACCATGAACGTGCATCGGGTTTTAGAACCACCGGTTGGATGAAGGCAATAGAGGCCCGCACACCGTGCGGGCCTCTATCCTTACATGCAACCCTTGCATCCCCCGAACAGCGTTTACCGGGCGTTTACCACGGGTGCCGACGGAACAACGCGTTGTCTACTGGCCGGCCACCTCTTTGCCGCAGGTTTTGCAGATGGTGGCGCGCTTCTTAATGATTTCGGCGCAGAAGGGGCATTCGCGGGTAAAATAGCGTTCGTGGATTGTGTCCACGGCATGGTCGATGGCTTCCTGAAGTTTCAGATTGGCTGCCTTCATGCACCGCAGCGGCTCGATGGCTTCCACTTCGCCGATATCCCCGATCATTTCCGCTGCCTTCAGCCGCACGCGAATCGGTTCGCAGGCGTCGCTCAACAGGGTCATGACCGTAACCCCGTCCTTGGTGTTATAGCACTCCGCCAATATGGAAAAGCCTTTCTTGGTTTGCTCCTTGAGCATTTCCTCCTGGGCCATCACCTCATCGTCGATGATCTGGCCCTTGGCACCCATGGAACTGAACACCGGCATGCATTCATATTGCTCGGTGCCAGGGTAGTTGAAACAGCGCATGGAAGCGTGATGGGAGAAGTTCTCCTCCATGTCTTTCCATCCTTGGGTGTAGAGCGTGCAATCGTCGTTGAAACAGAGAAACAGAAAAGGCGTTCCCCAGCCCAAGCCGTCGGAATAAGGAATCATAGGGGCTTCCCACAACTGCATCTCTTGTTTACAATACGGGCACTTGGGCTTTTCCATGGCCAAAACGCGTTCCAGGCATTCTTGTTTGGTTTCTATGGACATTCAGGCGCTCCCTTTGAAAGGTCTTAGGTAAACAAACCATTTGTTTTAGTATCGTCCCGGTGCGGTACCGCAGGGACGTGTGCAACGCGAAGATTAAGCTAAGAGCTCGATGCCCTGCTGTCAATCGCTGTAACCATCACATTACCTGAGGCTCTGAAGCCTCGAGTGTGCTATGTATTTAAACCACTATCCCCCGGAAAGGAAGGTACACCATGAGCATTGATCGTATTGTCATGGCATTTGCCGGTACCATGGTGTTGGTTACCCTGTTGTTGGCATTGACCCACAGCCACTATTGGCTGCTTTTAACAGGGTTTGTTGGCGCGAATTTGCTGCAGGCGGCGTTCACAGGTTTCTGTCCTTTGGTTCGGGTGTTGAAGAAGATCGGCATCAAGCCGGGCGCGGCATTCAATTAAATGACGGTCTTTCGGGAATCCCGATCTTTGGCGCAGCAGTGTCTGCGCAGTGCGCTGCGAATACTCGGCCGTCGTGATCACAGTTGTGCGGAGTTGTGCGGAAAGTTGCGCCTGCGCGGATTCACAACCGAGATGATAGATGCAGCCATCGCCGAATGCCAACGATTAAGCTACCTGGATGACGACCGGTTTTGCCAGCACTACACAGCCTACTTGCGGCGCAAGGGGTATGGTGTGCTGCGGATTCAGCAAATGCTCAACGGAAAAGGGCTGGCAGCAGAACAGGTGGCCGCGTGCCTGTACCATCAGTGCGATGGCGAAAGCCAACTCGATGATTGTCGCAAAGTGCTGCAAAAGAAGATCGGAGCGGGCTCGGGTTACACCCAGGACGCGGCACGGCTCTATCGATTTCTGTGCGGCCGCGGCTTTACTTCCGCCGTCGCCAGGCAGGTGGTCACTGAAAAACGGGACTAATCGCCTTGGCGCTTGACACGCCTGGGGTGCCGTCTAATGATTGGGTAAGGGTAAGGGTAAGGGTAAGCGTTAAGCCGTTTCACCATAGCAGCACGTAGGAAGGGGTGTCAGACCATGGCTATTGATCGACAAAAATTCATAATTGATCTTGAAAAGTTGAACACGCTGAACGCTGAAGGGTGTCCGGCATGTGGGCAAAAGTTTGCCCTGGGTGAGCCGGTGGTTGTTGCCTGCGGGGCTTGGGAAGGCGGCACCAAAGTGATTCATGAAAATGAGGCGGTGTTCGACCGGCACACCCAAAGTTATGTGGAAAGAAAGTGCCACGCCGCCCGGGCCGCATCAACCTATCCCCGATGATCGTCCGCAGGTCTTGCGAGGATCGTGGTCTGCGGTTCGTTAACGCAGCGCCCATGGGGTTCGATGATCTCCCGACACCATCAAGGCGTATGGCGCAAAAAAGGCAACCCTATGCATAGAGTTGCCTTCTCATTAAATGGTAACCCGATGGGTTTAGATGGCGTCCTTGAGTTTTTTTCCGGGTTTGAACTTGACGACGTTGGAGGCTTTAATCTTAATCACTTCACCTGTCTGCGGATTTCTGCCTTTGCGGGCTTTGCGGCGTGCTTTCTGGAATGTTCCGAAGCCTACCAGGGTGACCTTTCCGTCTTTTTTCTTCAGCGCTTTGATGACGCCGTCGATGAACGATTCCAGAGCTGTTTGTGCTGCGGTTTTGGTGATACCGGCCTCGTCGGCCATTTTCTCTACGATTTCCGCTTTAGTCATCTGCACTCCTCCTTGTTAGAATGAAAAACCCGTCAAGACCGCCTCTTCACGGGATTAACAGCCTTGTACCGCCGTTGTCAACACCTATCTTGGCAAAAATCCGTGGGGCCGTGGCTCCTGCCTGAATTCCCACTGCCGGTTATTGGCGGATGGACGACGCGCGCCGATTCGAGCGTTGGACGGGCCGTCAAGTGGCTGAGGGCTTGCGGTCCAGGCTGCGATACTGGATTGCTTCTCCGATGTGGTGCATGGAAATTGCTTCCTCGCCTGCCAGGTCGGCAATGGTCCGGGCGATTTTCAGCAGCCGATTCAACGCCCGGGCAGAGAGCCCCAGCCGTTCGATGGCCTGCTCCAGCAGATCCATAGCCTCGGGACCAATTCGGCAGTGGCGCTTGATGTGCCGGGGGCCCATCTGGGCGTTGCAGTAGACTTTAGCGCGTCCGTAGCGCTTGGCTTGTATCTGCCGTGCGACCATGACACGGGCCCGGATATCTTCTGAGCACTCGGCCCGGGCATCCCCCAGAAGCGCCTTGTAAGGAACCGCCGGTACCTCGATATGGATGTCAATGCGATCCATCAGCGGACCGGAAATCCTGGACCGGTAGTGATGGATTTGTCTGGGGGTGCAGGTACAGGCGTGGGCGGGATCGCCGTGGTATCCGCAGGGACACGGATTCATGGCCGCCACCAGCATCACTCGCGCGGGGAAGGTGACGCTTGAACTGGCTCGGGAGATGGTGACACAGCCATCCTCCAGCGGTTGGCGCAGCACCTCCAGCACATGCTTCTTGTATTCGGGCAGTTCATCCAGGAACAGAACCCCATTGTGCGCCAGACTCACTTCGCCAGGGCGGGGCACCATGCCGCCGCCGATCAATCCGGCATCCGATGTGGTGTGATGCGGTGCCCGAAAAGTGCGATGCGCTATCAGCGCCTGGTCGGCATCCAGCATGCCCACCACGCTGTACACTTTGGTCGTTTCAATGGCTTCTTCGAAGTTCAGAGGCGGGAGGATTGAGGGCAGGCGTCGCGCCAGCATGGTCTTGCCGGCACCCGGTGGTCCTGTCATCAGCAAATTGTGGCCGCCGGCGGCAGCCACCTCCAGGGCCCGTTTGGCATGGGTCTGCCCCTTTACGTCCGCGAAGTTGTCCGGGCACTCAGGGTCCATGGCCAACATTGGGGCGTTGTCGCACACTTGGGCCGGGATGGACGATGCATCGCAAATAAAAGCCACCGCCTGGGACAGGTGGTGCACCGGATAGACCGCCACTGTTTCGACAACGGCGGCTTCCCTGCGGTTGTTGTGGGGCACGACAATGCTCCGGAAGCCGGCTTCGCGGGCGGCCAGGGCCATGGACAGCGAGCCCCTGACACCCTTGACGCGCCCATCCAGGCTTAGTTCACCTAAAAAGAGAACTTGCCGCAAGCGGTCAGGCGGTATCATACCGGTGGCTGCCAGAATACCCATGGCAATGGGCAGATCGAAACCGGTCCCCACTTTCTTGATGTGGGCGGGAGCCAGGTTGACCGTGACGCGATCATCCGGAAAGGGGTATCCCGAGTTTTTGATGGCGGACCGGACCCGCTCTTTGCTCTCTTTTACGGCCACTTCCGGCAAGCCCACCATGGCAAAGGCCGGTAAGCCGGAGGCGATGTCGATTTCGACTTCAACCAGATAGGCATCGACACCGATGACCGCGCTGCTCAACACTTTTGCAAGCACTGCAACTCCTTTGGGGGACGCGCGGACCATGGACCGGATGCCATCGGGCAGGGCGAATCCGGTAGCGGCAAACGAGCTGGAATCTTTGGGGCTCGCTTGCGCGCGGCGGGGTGGCGCATAATTTTGTTGTCAAAAGGACGCATCATGGGGTAATAAGTGTGTCACTTTAAGCACACTGCGGTGCCCGACCGGGTTGGCCTTCCGGTTGTGTCCCGGAAAAAAGTGGACGTATTTTCAGTGCGTTCTCAAAAATTGTCAAAGGGCTGCGCCGCAGGCATGGCCCTTGCTAAATGGTTGCGGACGGCGCTATTGGGAGAATCGGGGCAGGGACAACAAGGGATAAGCAGGTTCAGCGTCGGGCCGCTTGTTTATATTTCGGCCGTACAGGGCACCGCCGGCACGAAACTGCGATCACTCAGCGGTTGACCACGACCGTTTTTTCATTGCATTTATATAACAACAATGCCGCATAGCGGCAAGGACATATATCCACATGCATCGAAACCGCCTGCAAAAGACCCTCGGCAAGGATGTGACGTGCGCCGGAATCGGCGTCCACTCGGGCAAACAGGTTCATTTACGAATCCGGCCGGCGCCGGTCAACCACGGTATCCGGTTCGCGCGTATCGATCTGCCGGGTCAACCGTCCGTGCCGGCGCGTTTCAACAAAGTCGTGGACACCAGTCTGGCCACGGTGATTGGCACTGACGGGTTTATCGTCTCCACCATTGAACATCTCATGGCGGCGCTGTCGGGATTGGGTATCGACAACGCGCAGGTGGAAGTGGATGCTCACGAGCTGCCGATCATGGATGGCAGCGCCGGCCCGTTTGTGCGCCTGCTTCAGTCGGCCGGAACGATCGTGCAGGATGCACCGCGGTACTATTTGATCATCGAGCAACCGCTGGAGTTGACCGAGGCGGATAAGTTCGTGGGCATTTATCCAGCTCCCCACTACCGCATCACTTGCACCATCGAATATGCGCATCCACTGATTCGGACCCAAACCCGGGATGTGGTGATCACGCCGGATCGCTTCGCAAAGGAAATCGCAGCGGCCCGCACTTTTGGATTCTTGCATGAAGTCGAATACATGAAAAAGTATGGCTTGGCCCAAGGCGGATCTTTGGACAACGTAGTGGTCATCGATCAAGATCAGGTGCTCAACGACGACGGTCTGCGGTTCGAGGACGAGTTTGTGCGTCACAAGCTTTTGGATTGTATCGGTGATTTTTCCTTGCTGGGCTTGCCCCTCATCGGGCATGTGGTGGCCAAACGCTCCGGGCATGCTTTCAACCATGCTTTGTTGGAGAAAATCTTCCTTGAAAAGGGTGCCTGGCGCACGGGCACCCTCGAAGCCGCTGCAGGCCGGCGCGCACCCGTGAAACAACTTGCCATCTGATATCGGTTCCACTAATAAGATGTCCCTAAATGCCAACTTTTTCCAATAGCGCCATGAGACAAACAGCGAAGCGTCTGCTGGCATGGATGATCGGCGGCTTGCTGCTGGTGTTGCCGGCTGTCACCCATGCCCAGGATGCCAAGCTGACCAATATCATCGTCACCAACACCCGTGACGATCTGTTGCTCTATCTTTCTGTCAAGGGCGCTTTCCCGCCCAAAATTGAAAAGACCATCGAAAGTGGTCTGCCCGCCGCCTTCTCCTTTAACATCAATCTATACCGCAAGCGTGTGTTGTGGCCGGATGCCAAAATTACCGAAATCGTGCTGACCCACACCATCAAATACGACAACTTAAGACAGGAATATCAAGTGACCCGGTCATGGGACA
Source organism: Desulfatitalea sp. (assembly GCA_018224505.1). Classification (GTDB taxonomy): domain Bacteria; phylum Desulfobacterota; class Desulfobacteria; order Desulfobacterales; family Desulfosarcinaceae; genus Desulfatitalea. The sequence continues at coordinate 7,387 of JAGTVD010000242.1, forward strand.
ACAATACGGCCCAAACGGTCAAAAGTTTCCCGGAAGCTCAGAAGTTGATGACCGAAATCGACAGCTTGACCATTGTGCCGCTGAATCAACTGGAAAAAGGTGAGCGTTACCAAATCCGGGCCAAGGCCAAATTGAGTCGTTTGACCCTGCCGTTTTATTTGCACTACGTCCTGTTTTTTGTGTCTTTGTGGGACTTTGAAACAGACTGGTATACCATCGACTTTATTTATTGATCTTCCACACGAACGGGCACCTGTCCGCCCCGGCGACCGCCATGAAGGGTTTACCCCAAACACTCAAATCGATGCTGCCCAGTGATGAGAAGCGCCGGCGCAAAAGAGAGCTATTGCTCATTGCCGTCATCATTCCCATCGTGATTCTGCTGGCATTTGTGTTTAACCGCAGCCTCTATTTCAGTGCCGATTTTCCGGTATCCAGCCAAATCGTGATGTTCATCCTGATCAATTTCAATTTGTTGCTGATCTTGTTGCTGATCTTCCTGGTGTTTCGCAATGTGGTCAAACTGCTCTATGATCGCAAGCGAAAGGTGATGGGGGCCAGGTTGCGCACCCGTCTGGTGGTGGCCTTTGTTGCTTTGACACTGCTGCCGGCTTCGGTTCTCTTTTTTTTCTCCATCAGCTTCATCACCAGCAGCATCGATTTCTGGTTCAATGTTCCGGTAGAACAGGCACTCGAGAACTCGCTGCGGGTCGGTCACAGCCTTTATGACCGGGCGGAAAAGGAGAGCCGCTTTTTACTGGAACGCATTGCCTACCAAATTGAAAAAAAAGGGATGTTGGAAGAGAGCCGCGCCTCGGCCGGTCTGACCAATTACATCCAGGTCGTTCAACGCGAATTCAATCTGGATGCCATCGAGGTGTATGGCACCAATGCCGATCAGCTCAGCGTTTCCCTGGCGCCGGTGCTGGAGGACAAACCGTTTGCGCTCATCAGTGCCAGCCACCTTCTCAAAAAGCCCTCGGCCCTGGGGGTGCATACGATTTCCACTGTTTTGGGCGAAGCCGAGCTGTTGCGCACCATCGGTACAGTGCCGTTCGACGTTGCGCCGGACGCGGCCAAAGGGTTTGTGGCCATAGCTGTATATATCTCCCCCGAGGTGGCGGAGAACATGGCTTCCATTGTGCGCGGCTATGAAGAGTATCAGCAGGTCATACTTCTCAAACGCCCCATTCAAACCTTTTACTTTGCCACCTTGTCCGTGGTGGCGCTATTGGTTGTTTTTTGTGCGGTCTGGCTGGGATTCTATCTTGCCAAGACCATAACGATTCCCATCATGCGACTGGCGGACGGTACCCGGCGGGTGGCCGAAGGCGACTTGAGCTTTGCCCTGGATGTTCAGGCCGATGACGAAATCGATTATCTGGTATCGGCGTTTAACAAGATGACACGGGATTTGCGCATCGGGCGCGAGCAGCTCGAGCTGTCCGCCCAGATGCTGCGGGAGCAGAATATTGAAATCGAAGCCCGTCGGCGCTACATGGAGATCGTACTCAAAAACGTTTCCGCCGGCGTCATCACGCTGGATGCCGACGGCACCATCACCACTTTCAACACCTCGGCCGAGCGGATGCTCAACCTGCGGGCCGGCGACATTCTCAACAAGAACGTCAAGCTCCTGCTGTCCGGCGATCGGTTGCAATTGGCCGAGGAGATTATGGGCAAGTTGGCCAGCGGACGACAGGACGCGATGGAAATCCCGCTTCGGCTGACGATTTACGGTCGCCCGCGCAGCTTTTTGGCCTATGTCAATGTGCTCAAGGACGAAGCGGGGCAGCAGGTGGGCATGGTAGTGGTGATCGATGATTTGACCGAACTGGAAAAAGCCCAGCGCATGGCCGCCTGGCGGGAAGTCGCCCGACGCATCGCGCATGAGGTGAAAAATCCGCTGACCCCCATCAGCTTGTCGGCCCAGCGGCTGCAGCGCAAATTTTCCCAACAGATCCAGGATCCGGTATTCGAAGAGTGCACCCGGATGATAACCACCCAGGTGGAATTGATCCGCAACCTGGTCAACGAGTTCTCGGCCTTCGCGCGCTTTCCAACCGCCGATCCCAAGCCTTGTGCCATTACACCGATCATCGAGGAGATCGTGGGGCTTTACAAGGAAGGCCACTCCGGCCTGGAATTTCAGGTTCAGATCCAAGACGATCTGCCCGAAATGAACCTGGATCGACAGCAGATCAAACAGGCCATGCTCAATCTGGTGGACAACGCCATATCGGCCGTTCGCCTGCGCGGTACGATCCGCATCGAGGTGTCGCACGATCCCATTTTGAAGCGCGTGCGCATCGAGGTGGCCGATGACGGGGCGGGTATCTCCAACGAAGACAAGATTCGGCTGTTCGAGCCTAACTTTTCGACCAAGAAAAGCGGTATGGGTTTGGGTTTGACCATTGTTCACAGCATTATCAGTGACCATGGGGGAACGATCAGCACGCAGGACAACCATCCGCGCGGCGCCAAGTTCGTTATCGAGTTGCCGGGTTAAGCCCTTAGTCCTCGCGTATGCAAATAGAAAGGATCAGCAACCATGTTTCCAACCATATTGATCGTGGATGACGAAGCCTCCATTGTACAGTCCCTGAAGGGCTTGCTCACCGACGAGGGCTTCGAGGTGTTGACCGCCGCCAACGGCTACGAAGCGTTGCAGCAACTCGAGACCGAGGCCCCCGATCTGGTGCTGCTCGATATCTGGATGCCCGGCATCGATGGCATTGAAACCCTGCGGGAGATTAAAAAAGGCAGCCCCCATATTCAGGTCATTATGATCACCGGCCATGGGACCATCGAGACGGCGGTGCAAGCCACCAAGCTGGGTGCCTTCGACTTCATCGAAAAGCCGCTGTCCATTGATAAGGTGATCGTGGCCATCAACAACGCGCTCAACTTCCGCCGTCTGGAAGAAGAGAACCAGTATTTGCGGAAAAAAACCATCGCCAAGCACGCCATTACCGGCCACAGTGCCCCCATACAACAGCTGCGGGAGGCCATCGCCAAGGTGGCGCCCACCGATAGCTGGGTGCTGATCAAGGGGGAAAACGGTACGGGCAAGGAGCTTGTGGCGCGGAACATCCACCATTTAAGCCAGCGCGCTGGAAAGCCTTTTATCGATGTCAATTGCGCCGCCATTCCCGAGGAGCTCATCGAGAGTGAGTTGTTCGGCCATGAGAAAGGGGCGTTTACCGGCGCCAGTGGTAAGAAGGTGGGCAAATTCCAAATGGCGGACAAGGGAAGCCTCTTTTTGGACGAGATTGGCGACATGAGCATGAAAACCCAGGCCAAGATTCTGCGCGTGCTTCAAGAAAAGCAGTTTCAGCGCGTGGGCGGTAGCCGAACGCTGCAGGTGGACGTGCGGGTGATCGCGGCCAGCAACAAGAACCTGGAGGAGGAGATCGAGAAGGGCACTTTCCGTGAAGATCTTTACTACCGGCTCAATGTCGTTCCCATCGAGGTTCCGTGCCTGCGGGAACGCGTCGAAGATCTCGGCATGCTGGTGGACGTGTTTCTGGCCGAAGCCGCCCAGAAGAACCGCGCACCCAAGAAAAGCATGACCCCCGAAGCCGGCGCCTTGTTACAAGCGTACGCATGGCCCGGCAATGTCCGGGAGTTGAAAAACCTGGTGGAGCGACTCGCCATCATGGTGGCCGACACGTCCATCACACCCGACCACCTCCCCAAACCCTACAACCCCAAATTGGCCACTGCCGGTTTGCAGCCGATGGAGGCCTTTTTCAATCATCAAGAGCTCAAAACCGCCAAGGAGTATTTCGAGCACCACTTTATTCAACGCAAACTCATCGAGCATGAATTCAATATCACTCACACCGCCAAAGCCATCGGGGTGGAGCGTAGTTATTTGCATCGACGAATCAAAAAATTGGCACAAGGACAATAGCAAGGACATTGCGGTGCGTGTGATCGGGGGCAGTCTCAGAGGGCGAAAACTGGCGACGGTGCGCGGAATGGCGATTCGACCCACCGCCGACCGTGTGCGCGAAGCGCTGTTCAATATCCTGGGGCAGCGGTCGGCCGCCGCCCATGTACTCGATTTGTTCGCGGGCACTGGTGCCATGGGTATCGAAGCCCTCAGCCGGGGTGCCCGGCAGGCCCTGTTCATCGACCAGTCCGCGGTTGCCATCAGCCTTCTGCAACGCAATCTGGCCCTGTGCCACCTCGAAGCGCGCAGCCGGGTCGTGCAATGGAACATTGTCAAGAACCTCAATCCGCTGCATGCTTATGCGGGCATTTTTGACCTGGTTTTCATCGATCCGCCTTATGCGAAGGGGATCATCGCCCCTTGTCTGGCCCATTTGGCCGCCAGCGGGACACTGGCCCCGGATGCGCTGATCGTGGTCGAGCACGCACCCGCGGAGCCCATCACGGCCCTGCCCGGTCCATTGACCTGCATCGACAGCCGGCGTTATGGACAGACGGCAATAGCCATTTTGTCCCGGTCGCGCGAAGCCATTGCAAGCAACGGATTTTCATGCTAGAAAGCTCATTTGCAGAATCGCTGATGTCCAGAGGATGCCCATCGACCCATTTCAAAACCGAAACGGAAGGCGCCCATGCAGAGAATTGCGGTTTATCCCGGCTCGTTCGATCCTGTGACCAACGGACATGTGGATATCGTTCAGCGGGCAAGCAAATTGTTTGATCGGATTGTCGTGGCCATTTTGCACAATCCGGCCAAAAAGACACTGTTTACCATCGAGGAACGGCTGGAAATGCTGCGCGAAAGCATGCAGCACATTCCCGGGCTCTCCTTCGATGTGTTCAATGGGTTGCTCGTGCAGTATGTTCAGGACAAGGGGGCGCATGCCATTTTGCGGGGCATGCGCGCGGTTTCCGACTTTGAGTATGAGTTCCAGCTGGCGTTGATGAACCGCAAGCTCAATCGGGACATCGAGACGGTTTTTCTGATGACCGGCATGCGCTGGTTTTTCACCAGTTCGTCGATCATCAAGGAAGCGGCGCTTTTTGGGGGCGATATCACAGACATGGTGCCGGCATTAGTATACCGGCGGTTGGTTGCCAAGTTCGAGGCGCTGCAGAAGGCCAATCCACTCCGGTTGACCAATCAACCGGACGACAACCTATAGGGTGGTGTGACCGGCAACCGGCAGCGCATTGATCCGTTCGGCATGGTTGCGGTCATGACAACGGGAAGCCGATCCTGCGGCCCTCGGCTGCATCCAAAAGGATCCCTATGGATCTGTGGCAACTGAAGATATTTTGCAAGGTGGTGGAGCTGCAAAGCTTTTCCAAGGCCGGTGAGGCCGTTCATCTTTCCCAGCCCACCGTCAGCAGCCACATCAAAGACTTGGAAACGCACTTCGGCACGCAATTGATCGACCGCTTGGCCCGCCAGGCCCAACCCACCAAGGCGGGCGAACTGCTCTACGCCCACGCGTGTCGGTTGATGGCCCTGCGGGACGAGGCCGAAACCGCCATGGCCGAGTTTTTGGGGAAGATCAAAGGCCGTTTGACCATCGGCGGCAGCACCATCCCGGGTGCCTACATTCTGCCACGACTGATCGGTGACTTTGCCAAAGATTACCCCGGTGTTCGGGTGGCGTTGCGTGTGGCCGACACCGCGGCCATCCTGGCAGCCATCGCCGACGGTCAGGTTGAACTGGGGCTAGTGGGTGCAACCGCCGACGATGGCCAGTTCCAACAAGCGCCGCTGCTGGGGGACCAGTTGTGCCTGGTGGTGCCCAAAGCGCACCGGTGGGCCGCAAGGCAGACCGTGACGATCCAGGAGATGCTGGCGGAACCGTTTATCGTTCGTGAGAAGGGCTCGGGCACCTTAAAGGTTGTGGCCCATATCCTGCAAAACGTGGGATACCGCCTGGAGGACCTGAACATTGTGGCGGAAATGGGCAGTACGGAGGCGGTTCGCCAGGGGATCAAAGGCGGCGTCGGCATCTCCATTCTGTCCGCAATGGCCATTGCCGACGATGTACAGGCGGGTGTATTGACGCGCCTTGCCCTCGGCGAAGTCGACACCA
>JAGTVD010000243.1 GCA_018224505.1 Desulfatitalea sp.
GTGGGGATTCTGGCGGCGAATTCCACCGTTTCAATGAAGACTTCCAGGGTGGCGGAAACGATTCTGGCGCCGGCCGGCACAGCATCGTAGCCGGTCGAACCATCCAGGGGAAAATCCAGGAAGGCACGGTACTCCGGAGAATTGTCCTCCACCTCGTCAATGCCGAAAAACAGGGTCTCCGGTCCATGCGTAATGGTGAATGTGTCCGTTGCGGGGTCATAAGCGATGTCCCCGTCCGAAGTCTGATCACTTAGAATATCGGCCACAAAAACAGGTGGGGGCTTACTAACATGTGGGGGATCACTAAAACGTGGGGGATCACTCCCGCCGCCGCAACCGGCAATGGCAAATATCAGGGCCGTCAATATGAGCAAAGTGCGTTGGTTTCGCATAGGGTCCTCGGCAATTTTGGATTCGGTTCATCAACGCTGCATTGGGTATATGGTGCAATGCATTCATTCCATAATGACTATGATGGTAAACCGTCCCAAAAAGTTTACCCCCAGGCGGAGAAAAATATCCAGCCCGGCCGGTGGTTTGCATTTTCATCATTCGCCTCTATTTTGGCATAATAGTGCGTACCAACAATGGAGGTGTCAAAATGAAAACGATATTCCTGTTGCTTTTGATGGTGATGATGGCTGCCACAGCTTTTGCGGAAGGTGCATTTGTGACCTATGAAGTGGATGGCCAACCATATGAGGGTTACTACATCTCCCCAACCGACAAAGCGCCGCTGGTTCTGCTGGTTCACGACTGGGATGGATTGACGGATTATGAGGTCAAACGTTCCAAAATGCTGGCAAAGATGGGATATGCGGTGTTTGCCGTGGATTTGTTCGGCGCCGGTGTTAGGCCGACCAAGATGGAGGATAGACGGCAGCATACCGGCGAGTTGTACCAGGATCGCGAGAAGATGCGCCGTTTGCTGTTCAGAGCTTTGCAAACTGCGCACAGCAAAGGGGCCGATGCCGGCAATGCCGTGGCCATGGGGTACTGTTTTGGTGGCGCAGCCGTACTGGAGTTGGCTCGCGCCGGGGCCGATTTGAAGGGTTTTGTCTCATTTCATGGCGGCTTGGGCACGCCCGAAGGGCAAGACTATTCCGGTACCAAGGGCAGGGTGCTGGTTTTGCATGGTACCGCCGACACAATTGTGACAATGGCGGATTTTGCCGATCTGGCGCAAGAATTGGAACGTCACGGGGTCGCCCACGAAATGATCACCTATGGTGGTGCGCCCCATGCCTTCACGGTTTTCGGGGAGGACGCGTACAGGGAGGATGCAGACCGCAAATCCTGGGAGCGCTTTTCGGATTTTCTGGGCACAACGTTGCGTTGAGCCGGCGGCACACGCCCATCCCGGTGATCGTTGGCCACGATCGCCTTGCGTTGTTCCTTCGCCTCACTATTCGAGGGTCTCCAGCTCCAGCGGCATGGGTGACAGGTCCGGTGGTGGCATTCTTTCGATCGGGCCGAACAGCTCGTCGGCGGCCGGCGGTGGTGTCGGCACCGGGGGGGCTTGTGGGCTGGGCCCAGGCGAAGCCGTATCGATCTGCTCCAGCTCATCGGCAATGGCCCGCACTTCCTGTATGGAGGGCGGCGACGCCTGTATGATGGGCGGTGATGCCTGTCTGGTGTTGGTCGGGCCGGCGGGGCGCGGCATCGCTTCACGTCGGATTAAAAGATTTTCCGGAATGTGGATCCGGGTGCCGATTTGTAAGCGTTCCGGCCGGATGCCTGGATTCGCTGCGACCAAACGCCGCCAGTTGCCTTCTCTGCCGGTATACCAACGGGCGATCATGCCCAACGTTTCCCCCGCATTGACCTGATGGACAAATGACACCGCCGTGCGCGCCGAGGGGGAGCCGGGTTCGAGAGCAGAGGTCGACTTGGGTTGCGGCACCTGGTCGGGCAGGGGCTCAGGTGTGGGGGCGGTGGCTGCAACGCGGGATGCAGCGGCCGGGTGTTTCTGCGGAGCTGGTGATCTGCCGCAAGCGACCGGAAATATGAACGTTGTCGCCAGAATCCAGTAAACCAGTGCTGATTTATACTTTTTCAAAACTTGCACTCCATGGGCGGTGTCAGTTGTTGAGGGTTGCCTTGAATTGGTCCAGGTAGGCCTGAACTCTTTGATTGTCCGGGCGGATGGCAAGGGCCTCTTCCAGGTTGGCCACGCTTTCCCGGTTCTTGCCGCGTTTTCGTTGCACAATGGCCAGATTGAACAGGGCCTTGTCAAGGTAATCCGGTTTCATCTGCACAACGCGCGCAAACATCCGTTCGGCGGATTCATATTGCCCCGTGGTCGCAAAGAGGAAACCCAGGTTGAAATAGGCTTCCGGCAGTGTCGGGTCCAGGCGCAGCACATTCTGGTAGGCATCGATGGCACGCGGGTAGTCCTGCCCCCGACTGTATAGTTTGCCCAACTCGAAATAGGCCAGTGCATTGGCAGGGTAGGCTGCAATCGCTCGTTCCAGCATGCCCCGGGCCTGATCCGGGGATTGGGTTGCGACCTCCTGCGCCCGACCGACCAGCGCCTGTGAGTACAAGGTGGCTGTTCGTGCGGTTGTCGTCCGGTTTTTCTGGGCGGACTCGATCAATTCAAGCGCCGCCTGGTATTTCCTTTCAGCGATAGCCGTCTCCGCCAATGCGGTGTAATCGGGTGCGGGTGTTTTGACAGGTTGGAGGGCCGGTTCGCGATTGGGCGGCGCGGGGGGCTGCGGTTCGTTGTTGACGGCCGGTGATGTCGCTGCAGCGGCCCTTTCTTCGATGGCCGGTTCAGGTGCAGGCGCGACAACAGGTGCCGGGTTGCTACTGGAGCGGATTCCGAAAAACAAAAGCACGGCGGCAATGACAGGAATAGAGGCCAATACCAACGGCAATACCCAGCGGCGGGGGGTGGTGGCGATATAATGGGAGGTCGTATGGGCCGCATCCCGGACCATGTCCATTGTCCGGGCAGTTCCCGCGTTCAGCCCCGTTGCGATTGAATCGGAGATCGGCGGGGAATACGCAGGACGCCTGTGTTTGGTCGGGCGGATGCTGATTTCCGCAATACACTCCGCGATCACCGCCTCATCGATGTCGGAATGCTCCTTGACATAGCCGGTCAACAATGCCCGATCGCATAAAATGTTGATCGCCCGGGGGTACCCCCCTGAAAAGCGATGGACAGCCTTCAAGGCTTCCGGGGTGAACAATGGTTGTTCGGAACCTGCGATTCTAAGGCGATGCTGCACATAATGAGCCGTTTGTATTTCGGTAAAGGGCTCCAATTCATAATATAAGGTGATCCGCTGCCGCAGGGCTGTGCAGTGCGGCGACAACAGGGTCGTATTCAGTTCGGACTGGCCCACGAAAAAGATATTGAGCAAGCGCTGGCCGTTTTGTTCCATGTTGGACAAGAGGCGCACCTCCTCAAGGAGTGCGTCGGACAACCGGTGCGCTTCGTCGACCACCAGCAACACAGTACGGCCGCGTTCGTATGACTCACGCAGAAAAGCCTTGAAAAAAAGTAAAAGATCCGCCTTGTTGTCCGTGGTGGCTTGTGGGTCATAACTCTTGGCAATCAGACGCAGGAAGTCCAGCGTTTCGAGCGTCGGATGGTTGATAGTCGCGACCAGGACGCTCTCATTGAGTGTCTCCAGCAATGCATTGACCAATGTGGTTTTGCCGGTTCCGACCGCTCCGGTCAGCACCACGAAACCGTTGTTTTGCAAAAGGCCATATTTCAGATTGTCCAAGGCCTCCTTGTGGTTTTCGCTGAGCCATAAAAAGCGGGTATCGGTGCTGATTTGAAATGGTTTGTCTGTCAAATGGTAATAGGAAAGGTACATAGGCCCTCTGTTCGAATGGTAAGCGTTCCCTCCCGTGCGGCCCACAATGATTCATGTCCAGGGGTGGGGTGCGAAAGGGATTCAAATCGTTCTCATCGCGCCCGACACGACATAAATGAAGCGTGAGTCATGCTGCGGGCAGGTACGGAAGAAAGATAGGTATCGCCGGTATATTCCGCTGATTATGCCCTCGGACGAAGGGCCTGTCAACAAGCTTGTCTCCATTTGGAATCCGTTGGACCTTAAGGGGGGACTTGCAGGGCAGCGCATGGCGCCACCCTGCAAGCAAGAGAGGAAGATGATAAAAAAGTTAGGCTTCAAAATCAAAGTACTTGCTATTCTGCCAAAGTCAAGTCGTTCAACGCTGATTTTTTAAATTAATTTTAATGCCCTCGCAACATCATCGGTGTTTTCCGGTAAAAGAGTCGATGATGCTGGGAGGGCATATAAAAAAAGGGCATCTCCCCATGGTTAGAGGAAATACCCTTTGGATTCGTCCGAAATCGGTATTTAACGAACGGTAACGTTTGCTGCTGAGGGCCCTTTGGGGCCTTGCTGGATTTCAAAAGTCACTTGATCGCCTTCATTGAGTGATTTGAAACCAGCTGCATTGATACCCGAATGATGAACAAATACATCCGGTCCGCCGTTTTCTTGCTCGATGAAGCCGAAACCCTTGCTGCTGTTAAACCATTTTACTGTTCCGTTTGGCATCGTAACATCCTCCTTTCATAGAATTCTCAGGCTTCTGACTTGAGGACGCCACTTAACTCAAACGGGACTTTCCTTAAGTGTGAAACCGCTCGCCAATTAAGAGCAAGCTTTGATTGATTGAATGTAGTCTAACACGTTTTGGGCTGGGATCAAGTCTTTTCTTCAATTTTTTGTAATTAATGTCTTTTAAAGCATCTTGTTGCGATGGTGCGCCTGTTAACGCAGTGCAATGGCATGCGTTTCGCTGTCCTGGAATGTAAAGCCATGATTGGAAAACAGGTCCTGGCAGGCGGCAACCGCGTCGGCATCGAGTTGCTTGCCTTTTTGTTGGGTAATTTTGGCCA
>JAGTVD010000244.1 GCA_018224505.1 Desulfatitalea sp.
CCCAGAAAATGGCCAGCAGGTCCTCGTAGGTGATGCGTTGGGGATCATAGTCGATCTGCACCGTTTCGGTGTGATCGCCGATGGCGACATAGGTGGGGTTTTGCTTCAACCCGCCGGCATAGCCCACACGGGTGCGGATCACCCCTTCGAGAGCCCCGAACCGGGACTCGACTCCCCAGAATCACCCCAGGCCGAATGCGGCGGTTTCGAACACCGCCGGTGCCGTGGCGTCCATTGGTGGGATCTCCGGCAGGGTCGCTTCGGCCTTCGATGCGTTGGCTGTTTTCATGTTGTTCTCCTTGGTTGATGGGGCAACCGCCGGCGCCGTGCTGCCGTTAGGGGTGCAGGCCGCTAAAAGCGCCAGGGCCATGATTGCGCCCAGAAAACCGAAGATCGTGGAACGGCTGTTTCGGTTCATCTTTTTTTATCCTTTTTGCCGGCAGTGGCGGATCATGGGGGAACATGGAAGCCATACTCCCGGGCATTGACATTGTGGCGCTTTTCCCAACCGATGGTGGAGGAGGGGGTGGGGCCGTAATCGTGGCCGGGCCAGACCACCGTGTCGTCGGGCAGCTGCATCAGTCGGCGGATCGAGGCACCCAGGGTGGGGCGGTGCCCGCCGGCCAGGTCGGTACGGCCGCTGTCGCCCACGAACAGCGTGTCGCCGGTGAACAGGTTGCCCCGGGCATGCAGGCAGATACCACCGGGGGTGTGACCGGGGGTGTGAATCACCTCTAAAAGGATTTCGCCCACTTGCAATGGCGTTTCGTCCGTAAGGAAACGGTCCGCCGCGGGGTAACGGTCGGCATCGGCGCTGTGGATGATCACCCGGGCCCCGGTCCGATCCTTCAGGGCCGCATTGCCGGCGGTGTGGTCGCCGTGGCCATGGGTGTTGACGATGGTTTCGATTTGCAACCCCGCCGCTTGGGCATCGGCAACGATTGCTTCCACCTCCGGGCCGGGGTCGATCACCAGGGCCTTGCCCGTTTGCGGGCATCCAACGATATAGCTGAAATTGTCCAGGTATCCCGTTTCGAGTTGTTTGATGAACATCGGTACCTCCCGTGAATGGCTCTTATCGCCACAACCGTTTCGATGGTGATAGGGGGAATATGGATACCGTTGAACGGCTTGTCAAAAGTGGGGTGCGCCATCCGGGCGGACGGGTCGCGTCCGGTATGGCCTACAGCCGCCGGGTAGAGCGGATACGCGCTGCGTGGGATTTAGATGGGCGCCCGTGGTCAGGCCCGGCGCCGGATCATCCGCTTGACGGTGTATTCCATCACCGTCGCCTCATGCTGGTTGGTGACGCGGTGGGTGTAGGTGACGATGCCCCGGTCCGGTTTGCTGGTTTCACGCAGCTCGTCCACCTGGATGGTCACCATGAGGGTGTCGCCGATGAAAACCGGCTGGCGGATGTTGAGGTCCACGCCCAGCAGCGCCATGCCGGTGCCGTGCAGGATGCCGGAAAGGATGGTCAGCCCTTCGGCCACGGAGAAGGTCAGTGCGCCGGGAACGATCCGTTTCTTGTAGGGGGTCCGGGTCTCCACATAGGCCTGGTCCATGAACAGCGGCTCGAAGAAACCGAAAGCGGTTGTAAAGTTGACGTGATCCGTCTCGGTGATGGTCCTGCGGTCGGTGTGAAATGTCTGGCCCGACTGGTATTCGTCAAACAATATTCCGTTGGGTTTCATCATGCTCCGATCCTTGATCCACGATCTGTTTCACACGACCGACCTGTCCGTCGCGCAATCGCACTTTGATGCCGTGGGTGTGTTGGTCCGACCGGGTCAGCACATCCTTGACGATGCCCCGGGTCAGACGACCGGTGCGCTGGTCCGCCTTGAGAACGATGTCGACCTCCAGCCCGGGTCGGATATGCGCGCGTTTTTTCCCGTCCATGATTCAGATCAACCCTCGCTGCTTTGGCGGGCCATATCTGCAATGCAATTCCGCCTTCCTGGCGGTGGTCATCCAGGCTTCGTCCAAGTTCGCCCATCCTTATCGCGCTTCCCGATGCAGTGCAAGCCTCGGGAAAAAAGCGCAGTCCTGAATTGCCCCGCCTGTGCAATTGCATGTGCGCCGAAGCGATGGGCGCGGCCTTTGTCGATAAGGCGCCGGTGATGCCGATCATGGGGAAATCAATTGCCCCCAGGAGAAGATTCCCGAATCGCACATCGCCTCGCAGGCTCGGGCGGTCTGGACCGTTTCGGGCTGGAACGCATCCATCAAGGCACAGCGCAAGCCGGCGGCGGCGAGCATGGGCAGGAATGCGCGTTGCAGCAGGTGCTTGACCGGCTTGGGCATGCGGCCGGTACTCAGGTTGGACAGGCCGGCGATGGTACGCACCGGAAAGCCGAGCAGATCCGGAAGATTGCGGATGAGAGCCAGGAGGTGCCGGTTGTGCTGCGCACCGTCGGCCCAGATCAGCGGCGCCACCACCGGATCGATGATCAGTTGGCTATCGTCCAGACCGGCTTTGTGAAAGGCATCATACAGTGCCAGGGCTACGCCGATCAGTTCACTTTCGTCCGGTGGCACCTGGCTGTCGGGATAGAGCAGATACCCGATGATATCGCACCCGTATTGCCGGGCCAGTGGCAGGATCCGCGCCAGTTTGGACGGTTCGAGGGAAAATCCGTTGATGGCCGTCGGATTGCGGCTGGCGGCCAGCCCGGCGCCTAAAGCCCGGGGGTTGACCGTGTCCAGGAGCAGCGGCAGACGGGTGACGGCACAGACGGCTTCCACCAGAAATGTCATACGCTTTTCCGGCTCGCGGCTCAACGGGCCGGCATTCAGATCGATCCAGTCGGCCCCGGCCGCCTCGCAGCGCCGGATCATCGCTGCAATGGGTGCGGGGTCGTACCGCTCGATGGCCATCGCGATGGTTGGATCCGTGATGCGCAGGTTGTCGGCGGCAATTATCATACAGGAGCCTGGTTCCCTAAGTCTGGTGACATGTCGTTTTGCGTTGCGCCCCCCATTTTTGTGCAGCCTGACCGTGTCAAATACCGAAAGCCGAAAAGAAAATGGCGGGTGAGGTCCATTGGAAATATTCAATCGGCAGCACGCCATTCTCGCAACCAAAACACCAGCTAATGGGGATTGGCTGCAATTGCAACCCTTTTCGACGTCCGGCAAGGGCGATCGCATGTAAATGCACGCATGATACATGCCTGGGCAGCTGATCCGTCCGTTCATTGAGCACAACAGAAGGTGCTGCCGGTGGTGGGGGTGGGGCGCTGCGTCCGCAATGGGGTTTTAGTGACGCTTGGGGGTGTGCGCAGGGTCGCTCGGCCCGCACTGTCTGAACGCAGTGAGTTTGCGGGCCTACCCGGAGCACACCCCTTAGCGTC
>JAGTVD010000245.1 GCA_018224505.1 Desulfatitalea sp.
GCTGCCGCCGCCTTGCGGGTAGGCGCCGGGTTGGTGACTTTAGCGGCGCCCCAAAGCCTCAATCCCATTCTGGAAAGCCGACTTATCGAGGCCATGACCTGTCCGGTGGCCGACCAAGGCGAGGGGCGATGGGCGCCGGGAGCCTTTGATACCATCCAACAAGCAGCCGCCGACAAACGCTGCATTGCACTAGGACCTGGAATGGGCATGGGGCCGGCCGGCCACGATCTGGTCCTTCGCATGGTGCGCGAGTTAGAGCAACCGATGGTGATCGATGCGGATGGCCTGAACCACCTGGCCGGCCATCTGGATGAGATCGCGGCACGCCGCGCGCCCACTGTTCTCACCCCCCATCCCGGAGAAATGGCGCGTCTGATCGACCGGACCGTACCCGATATCCAGCAGGACCGTCTGTCCGCCGTTCGCCACCTGTCCCGGCTAAGCCGGGCTCACGTGATTCTCAAAGGGGCCCGAACCCTGGTGGCCGATCCGGAAGGAACCGTCTGGATCAACCCCACCGGCAATGCCGGCATGGCCAGCGGCGGAATGGGGGATGTACTCACCGGTGCCGTGGCGGGCTTGCTGACCCAGGGGGTGCCGCCCACCCTGGCCGCCGCCGGGGCCGTATTCATTCACGGACTGGCTGCGGATCTATTGGCAGCCAAAGCCCCGTGGGGCTACCTGGCCACGGAGGTGATGGATGCCCTGCCCCTTGCCATCCAGCGGGTTCTCCAGGATCCACCGGCACCTCCGGTGGGAACGCCGCTGCTCTGATGACCCAGAGTTACGAACTCACCACCCATGCCCCGGATGAGACCCGTCGCTTGGGGTGGGCACTGGGAAAGGGGATGCGCCAAGGGTGCATCGTACGCCTTTATGGCGATCTGGGCAGCGGCAAGACCTGTTTTATCCAGGGGTTGGCCCGGGGTCTGGAGGTGCCCGAGGCCTACGACATCACCAGCCCCACCTACACGTTGATTCACGAGTACCCTGGCCGGTTGGCCCTCGTGCACGTGGATCTGTATCGCCTGGCGGACGCCATGGCCGCCGAGTCCATCGGTCTTTGGGATCTGTGTGGGCCGCAGGCCGTAGTGGCGGTGGAGTGGGCGGAACGGCTGCCGGATAGCGAATGGCCGCCGGACAGCATGGCCGTGCGAATGGCGATGCGCGACGAGTCCACCCGCCGCATCTGTTTAAATGGTTATGGACTTGAACAGGACAATTTGATAAAGGGAGCGCTCGAATTGTGGAAATCTTGAAACGGATTGCTGACCTGATTGCTTTCAATTCTTTCCGCATGGCGGACAGCGCCCCTGGCGCTCGGAATGAGGAGAACCCATGACCCTCGTGGTTCAAAAATTTGGCGGCACGTCGGTGGCCAATATCGACCGCATCCGCCACGTGGCGCAGCGGGTGGCCAAGACCTATGATCAAGGCAACGATGTGGTGGTTATCCTGTCGGCCATGGCCGGCGTCACCGACGGCCTGATCGAGCTGGCCCAGAAGGCCGCCGAAGAGCCCGATAAAAGGGAACTGGATGTGCTGCTGGCCACCGGGGAACAGACCACCGCAGCCCTGTTGGCCATGATGCTGCAATCCATGGGCTACAAAGCCCAATCCATGCTGGGCCACCAGGCCCAAGTGGTCACCGATTGCGATTACGGCAATGCACGCATCCTGGAAATCGGCGCCCACCGGCTGCTCCAGCTGATCGAGAAACACACCATCGTGGTGGTGGCCGGTTTTCAAGGGTATGATATCAAAGGCAACATCACCACACTGGGCCGCGGCGGATCGGACACCTCGGCGGTGGCCATCGCCGCCGCCACCAATGCCGATGTGTGTGAAATATATACCGATGTGGACGGGATCTACACTGCCGACCCCAACGTCTGCCCCAAGGCCCGCAAACTCAAAACCATCACTTACGATGAGATGCTCAATATGGCCAGCCTGGGCGCCAAAGTGCTACAGATCCGTTCGGTGGGTTTTGCCAAAAAATACGACATCCCCGTCCATGTACGTTCATCTTTCAACGAGGAGGAAGGCACCATGGTCGTCAATGAGGATTCGGGCATGGAACAGCTGGTGGTGTCCGGTGTGACCCATGACAAGAAACAAGCCCGCGTCACCATCACCAAGGTTCCGGACCAGCCCGGCGTCGCCGCCAAAGTTTTTTCCCCCATCTCCGAAGCCGGGATCGTTGTGGACATGATCATCCAAAACACCCGCCAAGGGGGAAAAACCGATATGACCTTCACCGTGCCCAAGCTCGATTTCAAGCGTACGATGGAGATCTCCCAAAAGGTGGCCGCCCAGATCGGGGCCGAAGAGGTGTTGGGCGACACCAATATCGGCATGGTGTCGGTGATTGGCGTGGGCATGAAAAATCACGCCGGCGTGGCAGCGGTCATGTTCAACACGCTGGCACGGGACAATATCAACATCATCATGATCGGCACTTCTGAAATCCGCATCTCCTGCGTCATCGAAGAGAAGTACACCGAACTGGCCGTGCGCGTTCTGCACACCGCCTTCGGCCTTGATGCCGAAGAGTAGGCAAGCGAATGCCCCGCTTCAGCCCGGATCAGTTGCTTGTGGTATTGGTGGTGGGACTGGCGATGGCGGGACTGGCCGCCTGGCGTTATTTCAATCTCTATTGACCGTACCGGCTTCCAGGGCCTTGTCAATCTCCGCCGCAATGCGGCGGGCCGCCGCCGCCGGATCGGCAGCATCGCGGATGGGACGCCCGATCACCAGGTAATCGGCACCCCGGGTCACCGCAGCAGCCGGTGTCACAACCCGGTGCTGATCATCCTTCTTGACCCCGCTCGTCCAATCGGGCCGAATTCCGGGGGTTACAGCCAGAAATGATTGCCCCATCCGAGCCTTGATCGCGGCCACCTCATGTCCTGAGCACACCACGCCGGCACACCCTGCATCCCTGGCCATGGCGGCCTTGAGCAAGACCAGGCGTTGCGTGTCGTCGGCCAGGTGATCCTGGTACCCGACCGCCCGCAATTGGGCACCCGAAACACTGGTCAACACCGTCACGCCCAACACGCCCACTTTGCCCCCGCCACCGCGCACAGCCGCCCCCAGCATGGCCTGGCTTTCACCGCAATGGACAGTGGTCAGGGCCACCTTCAGGTCGGCAATCCCCTGCATGGCACGTTCTACGGTAATGGGGATATCATGCAGCTTGAGGTCGAGGAAAATGGCGGCGGTACCATGATCGGCCACCCATTGCACCAGGGACGGACCGCAACGGACAAACAGTTCCAACCCGATCTTGAACATACCCACATCCCGGTGCAGCATCCCGACCAACTGTCGGGCAGCGGCCTCCGTGGATACATCCAAGGGGAAGATAATAAAGTCTTTGCCGGTTTTCATAACTAATCCCTTTCGTTTCCCACACAATACCCGCTGAATGCACAACGACAAATGGATACCCATCCGCCATTTGACATTTGATGTTGACAATCTTATGGAACTGCCGCCCCTTATAGCGAAGAACGAAGGGCATATAAAGCCGTTATTGAATTATTGCCCGAAATCATGATATTGGAAGGAATTCCACAACAAAGGATTTCCATTGTGACGATTCAACGGCACCATGTGTCAGCGGGAACCTTTCAAACCAGTACGCGCCAGCCCAAGCTGCTGCAGGCCTATCTGGGCACCTGCGTCGGTGTGGCCGTCCATTGCACCGCCACGGGCATCGGCGGCATGCTCCACCTGCTGCTGCCCGAACCGGTTTCAACAACCACCGTCGCCTATCCGGAAAAGTATGCCGCCACCGGTGTTCCCCTGTTCCTTGACGCCCTGTTGGCCTTGGGGGCGCAACGCGAAACCATGGTCGCGACCCTGGCGGGAGGCGCCCTGGTAGGTCCCCTGAGTTCCCAGGACTTTACCCTGGACATCGGCGGCCGCACCTCGGAAAAGGTCCGCGAAATCCTCAATTCCCAGGATATCGAAATCCAACACTCCGAGACCGGTGGTTTTTTCACCTGCTGCCTGAATCTCGACATGGCCACCAGCCAATGCACCATCGAACCGGTCGGCCAAAACAAATTAACTCCCTTGACCGACATCAAAATTCCCAGCACCGACGAGATCCTTGCGGCCATGACCCGCCTGCGCCCCATTCCCCAGGTGGCCCTCAAGGTGCTGCGCATGATCGATGAAGAGGGGTACCGCATCGATCAGGTTGCCGGGGAGATCCGCAAGGACCAGGTGATCACCGCCCGCACCCTGAGCCTGGCCAATTCAGCGTTGTACGGTAAAAAGCGTCCCATCGATTCCCTGGACCATGCCCTGGTCTATCTTGGAGAGGAGCAACTGGTCAAGCTGGTGCTGTTGGCGGCGGTGGAAAGCTATTTTGAGCAGTCGGGCATGGGCTACTCCCTTTGCAAAGGCGGACTCTACCACCATGCCCTGGGCTGCGCCCATCTGGCCGAAACCCTGGCCGCCAATACTGGCAAGGCTGAACCCCACAAGGCCTATACCGCAGGCTTGTTGCACGACATCGGCAAGGTGGTCCTCGACCAATATGTCGCCGCCGCTTTCCCGCTATTTTATCGCCAAGCCATGGAAAACCATGCCAACCTGCTGACCGTCGAACGGCAAGCGCTGGGCATTGACCACACCGAAGTGGGCCACCTTCTGGCCCGCCAGTGGTCGCTGCCGGACTACCTGGCCGGGACCATCAAGAACCATCACTATCCGGACAAGGAGAGCGTCCACAAGCCGCTGGCTTTGATCGTCTATCTGGCCGACCTGCTTCTGTCCCGCTTCCGCATCGGCCTCGAGTTCGAGCGATTGGACACCCGCACCCTGGCGAACCATCTGGCCTCCCTCGATCTGGGCGTGGAAGGTTTTGCTGAATTGGTGGACCTGATCCCCAAGACAGTACTCAATCCGACCACCGCCGAGATGGCGCCACCGCCTGCCAATCTCACAGGAAAGGACAACCCCCATCGCTCCCATGCCCACCAGTGATCAACAGCAGCAACTGCTGCGCCGACTGCCGGGTGTGGACATCCTGTTGTCCCTGACCCTCAAATCCCCCGGCCTGAGCGACGTACCCAAAACGGTGCTGGTACGCGCCATCCGTGACACCGTGGCAACATTCCGGCGCCGGATTCTGGAACAGCCGGAAAACCTGAACGATTCAGATTTGACGGAACCCCTGCTGTTGGCCGACGTCACCCGCCGGGTCACACGCCTGCAAGCCTTCAACCTGCAGCGCACCATCAATGCCACCGGCGTCATCGTTCACACCAACTTGGGACGCTCCTGCCTGGCACCGTCGGCCATCGATCATCTCGTGGATATCGCCGGCCACTATTCCAACCTGGAATTCGATTTACACCAGGGCCGGCGCGGTTCGCGCTACAGCGCCGTGGA
>JAGTVD010000246.1 GCA_018224505.1 Desulfatitalea sp.
AACCCCAACTGGGGTGGATTAAGCCGGTGTTCCTGCATGACTACCCGGCCGCCCTGGGTGCCCTGGCCCGGCTGAAAGCGGGACAGCCGGAAATTGCGGAACGGTTTGAGCTTTACATCAGCGGCCTTGAGTTGTGTAATGGCTTCAGCGAGTTGACCGATCCCGTGGAGCAGCGGCGGCGGTTCACGCTGGAAATGGACCTGCGCCGGAGCGCCGGAAAAACGGTCGGCCCCATGCCCGAGCCGTTTTTGCGGGACCTGGCACGGATGCCGGATGCCGCCGGCAATGCCCTGGGCATTGACCGCCTGGTGATGCTGTTTAGCGATGCGGACACCATCGACGATGTGGTGGCCTTTACACCGGAAGCGCTCTGAAGGCTGTTGTTTGCCTTGATCATAATTTTCCCTGATCAAGTTTCCTTTCGTCGGGGCGATACCATAATGAGACCGTTGCAAACCATTCGGTATAGATCTGAGCGAGGCATTGCATGACCATGGATCAGGATCGCCCCGGAGCCGAAGATCGCAGATCCAGAGACGCCATCCCTTCCGACGGCAAGGCAACACCGGCAAAGGGTCCGGGCCCGTCTGCCATCCAAAACGGCCTGGACATCCGCAACAATGCCCAATGCAGCCTTTTGTTCGAAAATACCGGCACGGCCATGTTGATTGTCGAGGTCGATGGCACCGTCTCGATGGTCAACGGCAAGACTCTTGAGCAGTACGGCTGCGCCATATCGGATATCGTAACGCCGTCCAAACAATTTTCCGACTTTTTGACCCCGCCCTACCGTGAAATGGCGATCGTCTATCACGAATTGCTCAAAGCCGGGCAGTTCGACCGTCCCACGCCGTTCGAGTGCCAGATCGTCGACCAGGCCGGAGAGATCCGGGAGGTGCTGGCCCATATCGGCTGGATTGCTGAAACCCGTCAGGCCGTCATTTCCTTGATGGACGAGACCGCCGCCCGCAAAGCCGAGCGCCAGCGACGCTACCTGAACGCTGTTGTGTCGCAATCGCTGGAAGGCATCCTGCTCACCGACAGCCACGGCACCATCGTGTATGTCAATGCCGCCTTCGAAACGCTGAGTGGGTATGGCCGTGATGAAATCGTCGGCCGGACCTTCGAGCACCCCTTCTTCAACGAACAGGACCGGCTGATCTTCAAAAAGATGAGCTTCAGTGTTTCCGGTACCGACGCCGGCGAGCATCGCTCCCCCAACCCGCGCAAGGACGGCGCCACGGTGGCCACGATCACCCGTATCGCCCCCGTGTGCAACGACAAGGGGCGCGTGACGCACCTGGCGTGCCAGAAAAAGGATATCCAGCGTGAAACGGAGTTGGAACAGCAACTGTTCCACTCTCAAAAAATGGAAGCCATCGGCACGCTGGCCAGCGGCATTGCCCACGATTTCAACAATATCATTTCGGGCATCACCGGGTTTGCCGAGATGGCGCGCAGGGTCGCTCCCGGTCACGATCAAATCAAGCGCTATATGGAGAATATCCTCCAGGCCTGTGAGCGCGCCGGCGCCCTGACGCACCAGGTGCTGGGATTTTCACGCCAGAAACAACAAGGCCTGCAGCCGGTGTCGTTGCCCGTGCTGGTGTCGGAAGTTCTCACCCTGATCGAGGCTTCGCTGCCCAAAACCATTGAACTGCGTACCTGCCTGGTTTCGGAAGCACCGGCAGTGCTGGGGGATCCGGTCCGCATCCACCAGATCGTCATGAACCTGTGCACCAACGCCGCCCAGGCCATGGCCGCCGGTGGCGGGGTTCTGGAGGTGAGCCTGGACATCACGGGACCGCCGCCCGAAGCGCCGCCGCCGGCAGAGGGTGCGCCCGCCTGTGCCTATGTATGTCTCACCGTCGGCGACACGGGGGAAGGTATCGATCCGCAAACCCTCCGGCACATCTTCGAGCCCTATTTCACCACCAAGGCCGGCAAAGGCGGCACCGGTCTGGGCCTCTCACTGGTCAGGAAAAGCGTTCAGGAGATCGGCGGCTGCATCCAGGTCACCAGTGAACCGGGGCGCGGCTCGACTTTCAAAATTCATCTGCCGTGCATGGCAATGCCCCAGGCAGACACGTGTCCTGAATAACCATCCACTATGATTATGGGGTCTTGAAACGGTCATCCGCCTTGACCCGGTCGGTGTGCTGTGCCTTGTCCGCCAACCACCCCACGGCGGTGACCGTCGGTGCGTCGAAGGCCGGCACAAAGGGTTTGATGTCCAGAAGGGGGGTGCCATCCAGCACATCGATGCCCCGCACGTGCAGCACATTGCCGTTCCGGCCTGTGAGCGCTACCACCGAAAGGCCGATGGGGTTGGGGCGACGGGGGGCGCGGGTGGCGAACAAACCCCGCGGGTGGTTGTCCAGAAAGGGTTTGACCGTCAGGTTGAACCCCTCGCTGTGGTGAAACTGATAGATCAGAATGATATGGGAAAAACCGTCTATGTCGTTGAGCCCTTCGGCATAGTCGTCATTGACCACCACCCGGCCGACCACCCCGACGGCGCCGGAAGGCTGGATCGGCATGCCCTCGAGGTCTTTGAACGGGGTGTGGATGGTGCCGATGGGCTGCAAAGTGATGGACTTCATATGACCTCCAATACGCCTC
>JAGTVD010000247.1 GCA_018224505.1 Desulfatitalea sp.
ACAATGCTATTCGAACCTTCAGTATCGGATTCAGCGATAAGCAATTCAATGAAGCGCCGTGGGCTGCGCGCATTGCAACCCACCTGGGAACCGATCATACCGAAATGTATGTCGAACCCGGTCAGGTTCTAAATGTCATCCCGCATCTGCCGGATATCTACGACGAACCATTTGCCGATTCCTCTGCTCTGCCCACCTACCTGGTCAGTCAATTGACCCGCAGGCATGTGACCGTGGCGCTCTCGGGAGATGGTGGCGATGAACAGTTTTCGGGTTATGTGCGCTACTGGTTGACGCGGACCATGGCCGATTGGATGGTTCGCGTGCCGTTTGGCATTCGAAAGTTTGCCACCGATTTGTTGAGCAAGCTGCCGGCAAGATGGGTGTCCGGTGTTTATCAACCTTGCCTTGACTTTCTGCCGCAACGCTTCCGGGTGGCCAATTTCGAGGATAAGTGGCAAAAATTAATCATGCAGATAGGACAGGAGGGCTTGTCCGAGCTTTACCGCATGACCATCTGCCTGTGGAGCGGCAGAGAAATCTCCGATCTGGTTGGGTGCCCTGTATCTCCAGGCCGTTATGAAGCGCTATTCGAAGAGACAGAAGGGTGGCCAGTTCTTTCGCGACTGATGCGCGTGGACCAAGGCACCTATCTGCCGGATGGTATGCTGACCAAGGTCGATCGCGCCAGCATGGCGGCAAGTTTGGAAGTGCGTGTCCCTCTATTGGATCATCGGGTCGTAGAATTTACCGCCCGCCTGCCTGAATCTTTGAAATTTCGCAATGGGGCCGGCAAGTACCTCCTGAAAAAAATATTGGCGCGATATGTGCCGCGCGCGCTTTTTGAACGGCCCAAGATGGGCTTTGGCATACCCTTGGATAAATGGCTGCGCGGTGAGCTCAAGGAACCGATGCTGGATTATCTCTCACCGGCGCGATTGAACAGGGAAGGACGATTCAAGGCCGAGCGTGTTACACACTTTGTCAACGAGCATCTCAATGGATCGTGCAGCCACCATCACCGGCTCTGGGCGTTGTTGATGTGGCAGATGTGGCACGAGCGTTGGATAGCATGACGGTCGCATTTTTCTTTGACAGGCATAAGGTGACGGGCTATTCACAGTCCATACTGGGCTTTGAAACGAATGCGTCTGGTGGCGCTGGGTAAATCTATGCGTAATGATATGTAAACTAATGATATGTAAACAGACCCCCAAACATATAATGGAGCATTGCACATGCGTGTTTTGATCACCGGCGGCGCCGGCTTTATCGGCTCCCACCTGGCGGAAGCCTATCTCGTAAATGGCGATGAAGTGTACATTGTCGATGATCTGTCCACCGGATCGCTTGACAACCTCGCCCACCTCAAGGAAAAGGGCCTTTATCAGAAACGGCTTTTCATTCACATCGACACCATCATGAACCGTGAGATCATGATGGAACTGGTGGGCACTTGCGATGTGGTGCATCACCTGGCGGCGGCGGTGGGGGTGGAGTATATTCTCAATAATCCAATGGATTCGATTACGACTAACATTCAGGGCACCGAGATCGTCCTGGAGTTGTGCAACAAGTTCAAGAAACGGGTGCTGATCGCTTCCACGTCGGAGGTGTACGGCAAACACACCCATGCGCCCTTGGTGGAAACGGACAACATTATTTATGGGCCTTCGAGTAAGTTCCGGTGGAGTTATGCAGCCTCCAAGCTGATGGACGAGTTCATGTCTCTTGCCTATTTCCGGACGACGGGCTTGCAGGTGACCGTGGCAAGGCTTTTCAATACGGTGGGGCCGCGACAGACCGGCACCTACGGCATGGTGATACCCCGTTTGGTGGGGCAGGCGCTGCGCAACGAACCGTTGACCATTTATGGGGACGGCAACCAGACGCGGACCTTTACGGATGTGAAGGACGTGGTGTGGGCCTTTATGCGCATGGTGGAGAACGAGGGCGCTTTTGGTGAGGTTTGGAATGTGGGTGGCATCGAGGAGGTGTCCATTCTGGAGTTAGCTCGGCGGATTGTTGAAATGACGGGGTCTTCCTCCAAGCTGCAATTGATTCCTTATGACGAGGCGTTCGGTAAGGATTTCGAGGATATGCAGCGTCGGGTGCCGGGTATTGAGAAAATAAAGAATTTGATCGGCTTTGATCCGAAAACCAGTCTGGATGCGATCTTGACCCGGGTGGTGAATTATATGCGCAAACGGCCGGATGGGGTGTAACGGCTCGAGGGTTGTGAATGGTTGATCATCCTGTCATGTTGCTTTTAATCGGGCTGGGGTTGTCCGCGGTGTTGACCCCGTTGGTGCGGTGGGCGGCGTTGCGGTATGGATGGGTGGCCCATCCCTCCAGTGATCGGTGGCACAAGAAGCCGACGGCTTTGATGGGGGGGATTGCCATATTCGGCGCTCTGGCCATCGGGTTGGTGTTGGTGGCCGATTTCGGATCGGTAGTGGGACATATTCTTCAATCGGCTGGGCCGAAGGAAGCACCTTCGGTTGCCGCGGCCCTGCTGGTGGGGGCCTCCTTTCTGTTTGGGGTGGGGTTGTTTGATGATTTTCGCAGTTTGAAGCCGCACAACAAACTCATTGCCCAGATTCTGGCGGCGGCGTGGGTGGTGTTTCTGGGGTTCCGGTTGAACTGGTTCGAATCGCTGACCGGCGACATGATGGTCACGTTGCTGTGGGTGGTCGGGATCACCAACGCCTTCAACCTGATCGACAACATGGATGGATTGTGCGCCGGGGTGGGGCTGGTGGCCTGTCTGGCCTTGGCGGTGCTATTTGCGCCATTGATGCGGGAGCCGTTTCTGATCGCCCTGTTGCTGGCCGGGGCCATGGGGGGCTTTCTGATCTATAACTTCAACCCGGCCAGAATCTTCATGGGGGATTGCGGCAGTCTGGTGATCGGGTTCAGTTTGAGCGTGCTGGTGTTGTGTTATTCGGCGGCTCCGTCGGCGACACCGTTGACGCGATTGGCCGTGCCGGTGCTTCTGCTGTTAGTGCCGATCCTCGACACTAGCCTGGTGACGGCGATTCGCCTGTTGAGCGGCCGCAAAGCTTCCATGGGTGGGCGGGACCACACGTCCCACCGGCTGGTGTTGATGGGGTTTACGGAAAAGAGTGCCGTGTTGTTCTTGCACAGCACCGGCGCCGTGGCCGGTCTGGCGGCGGTTTTTGTGAGCCGCAGCGACACCATGACCTCTCCGGCGGTGATTGTACCGGTGGTGACGGCCTTTGTGCTGATGGGGATCTACCTGTCCCAGTTGCGGGTCTATCCGGAGAAGGAATTTTCGGTGCTGCGCGACCGGAAATTCACCCCGGTGCTGCTGGAAATGACCTACAAGCGTCAGTTGCTGTTCGTGATGTTCGATCTGATGCTGGTGGCCTTTTCCTACTACCTTGCCTATCGGCTGCGGTTCGGCGGGGAGGAGTTTGCCTACTATTTCAGGCTATTTTTAAACTCTTTGCCAGCGGTCATCGCCTGCAAGATGGTGGTGTTTCTGGCATTGGGCGTTTATCGGGGCCTTTGGGGTTTCTTGAGCACCAGCGATGTATTCCTGGTGATCAAGGCGTCGTTGGCGGGTACATTGCTGTCGGTGGCGGCAATAACCTTTATCTTCCGGTTCGAGGATTTTTCGAAGGGAATTTTTGTCATCGACTGGCTGCTTGCCACCGGCATGTTGCTGGGGGTGCGCGGATCGTTCCGGATGTTTGTCGATACCCAAAACCGCAAAACCGTGGCCGGCGACAAAGTGATCATTTATGGGGCGGGTAGGGCAGGGGAGTTGCTGCTGCGCGAGATCCTCAACAACAAGCGGCTGGGGGTCAACCCGGTGGGGTTTGTGGATGATGATGCGCTGAAGAAGGGCAAAAAGATCCAGGGCTATCCCATCCTGGGCACTTTCGGGGAGATGGACCGCATCCAGGCACGGCATCCTTTGGCAGGGGTGGTCGTCTCGTTCAACGACACGGACGGGCGTAACCGGTCTTCCCATGCCCTGGCCGAATCTTTTTGCCGGGCGCATGGGTTGTTTTTGAAACGCTTCAGGATCGATTTGAAGGATGTGGGGTTGAGCTAAATTGTCAAATCGCTTTTGAAAGTAACGGGTAGACCTTATATATTATAGTCAAAATGGTCTATATGACCTTATCAAACTGGCTGGTCGAATCATGAGCAATATTGAGCAATTGCTGCAAAGAGGCGTTAGAATTCCCAACCCTGCAGCGGTGATAATCGGCGATGATGTGGCCATTGATCGCATTGCCGGGGAGGGTGTGGTCTTGCATCCGGGTACTCGCATAACCGGGGCGCGGACCTTCATTGCGGCCGGGGCGCAAATCGGCGGTGAAGGGCCGGCCACGGTGGAGAACTGTTACGTGGGGCCGGGGGCGGCTTTGAAAGGCGGTTATTTTTCCAATGCGGTGTTTCTGGCCAAGGCCTCCTGCGGGTTGGGTGCCCATGTGCGCCAAGGCACCATTTTAGAGGAGCAGGCCAGTGTGGCCCACACGGTGGGGCTCAAGCAGACGATCCTCTTTCCATATGTGACTCTGGGCAGTTTGATCAACTTCTGCGATTGTCTGATGGCCGGCGGTACGGGGCGGCACGATCACAGCGAGGTGGGCAGCGCGTACATCCATTTCAACTTCACACCCAACCAGGACAAGGCGACGCCGTCGTTGATCGGCGATGTGCCCGGGGGCGTGATGCTCAACCGCTCCCCTATTTTCCTGGGAGGGCAGGGCGGGTTGGTGGGGCCCTGCCGATTGGCCTATGGGACAGTGACGGCGGCGGGCATCATTTGCCGCCACGACCAGTTGAAGGAAAATCATCTGGTGCTGGGCGGCAAGACGCACACCGGCACCGTGCCGTACACGCCGGGGAACCTGTTTGGCCTCAAGCGCATTGTAGAGAATAATCTTCACTATATCGGAAACTTGTACGCGTTGGGACAGTGGTATGCCTGGGTGCGGCCCCTGTTCGTGGGCGATGATTTTCCGTTGCCGCTGCTGGAAGGTCTGACGGCGACATTGCAAGAAGGGATTGACGAGCGCATTCGCCAGTTGGGACGGCTGCGGGACAAGGTGGCGGCCACGGCATCGGATGGTTTCCCGAAACGTTTTGCCGATCGCTGGACGGCCGTCCAGGAGCGGATCGTCGCGTTGCAAAGGTTCGATGGCGAGGCCGGGGAGCGGGATCGGTTTCTGGAGATCGTGGCCAACCGGATCGCGGCGACCGGGAAAGCGTACCTGAAGGTGATCGGGGATCTGGCGCCGTCCGAGTCCGAGATGGGCTCGCGGTGGCTTGCCGGTATCGTGCAAAAGGTGGTCAATGAAACCGGGTGTTTGGATAACGCTTAGACGCTGGAAACGTGACCTGTATGCGTAAATTGTTCGGGACCGATGGAATTCGCGGGGTGGCCAACCGGTATCCGATGGATGCGCCGACCGCACTGGCAGTGGGGCGGGCGGTGGCGGTGCATTTTGGCCGGGCCGGCGGCAATGGTGATCGTGGCCGTGTGGTCATTGGCCAGGACACGCGTATTTCCGGGGATATGCTGGCCCAGGCGGTGGCCGCCGGGCTGTGCGCGGCGGGCATGGATGTGACGATGTTGGGTGTGCTGCCCACGCCGGGGATCGCACGGTTGGCGGCCGATGGGGACGCGGTGGCGGGCATCGTGATCAGCGCTTCCCACAATCCTTTTGAGGACAACGGGATCAAGGTGTTCGATGGTCATGGCTTCAAGCTGCCGGATGCGGCGGAGGCGGCCAT
>JAGTVD010000248.1 GCA_018224505.1 Desulfatitalea sp.
AGCCGGTGCGGGTAGCCTTCCGGCCCCATTGCGGGGCGTTTTTAGGGCCGCTTGGGCGCAGCGCAGGATAAGCGGCCCGCACTGTTTGAGCGCAGCGAGTTTGCGGGCCGCCCGGAGCCCACCCCATTACGGCCCCTTGGCGCCAAAACGCGCAGCGCCGAACCCTCCCGGCCCACCCCGCCGGTGGTCGTTCAACGCCCCCCAGGCTTTACAAAAAAAGCCCCGGATCCTGACGTAAAGGATGTCAGAACCCGGGGCAAATGCGAATGCCGCTTATGTGGCGGAATAATTTTCCACCTTGGATACTTTAGGGGATCATAACCCCTTGGCTTCATCCGAAAGGAAGTGCTGCTGGTTTCCGAACGGGTCGGGGAACTCCTGTTCCGGTTTAAAATTGAGGCCGGCCTCACCCCTGTTGTTGAGGTAATTGCCCAGCTCCAAAGCCACTTCCAGCCCGGGATCCAGCCCTGCTCCTGCCAGCAGTTGCCGCAACAGTCCCTCGGATCTGCCGGCAAAAGCAATTGCGTCGCCCAACACCCGGCCCGCTTCGGCGGGATTGTGAAAGCCCGTGGAGTTCTCCGCATTGATGAACACCACCCGCAGGAAAGCCTGCATGTAGTTGTCCTTGGCCGCATCGTAAAGCGCCTGATCCACTGCTGCCCCCCCGTCCCGGGCTGCGTGCAGGGCTTCGAAGAGCTTGGCGCAGGTGGCTGTCCCATATCCGGCCCGCAGAATGAGGGAGGCGGTGCGGTCCTGGGTGTGGTGGATGCGTTCGGTGAGCCACTCCTTGGATTGCGTGTGGCACTGGGCGCAGGCTCTGAGGTCGGCTTTCAGGGGACTGGTGACGTCGTGGTCGGAAATTTTATAGCTGCCGGTGCGGGTGAAGGGCATGTGGCAATCGGCGCAGGCCACACCGGCCTTGAAGTGGACGCTGGCTTTGCTGAAGAGCTCGAACTCCGGGTGGCGGATGAACGGCATTTTAAAACCGGTGACCTTCTGCGTCCACTCCAGCCGGGAGTAGTCGGACAGCAGGTCCTCGATGATGCCTTCGATGGCGATGTCGCCCCAGGTGCCGTTGCGCCAGGGCAGGAGGATGTCGCCCGCCACCTTCATTTGCTCATCCCGGGGGACGATGTAGGTGACATGGCACTGGGCACAGGCCAGCGAGCGCAACTCCTGGCGCGACGGCTCCCGTTTGGCGATGGCCAGCAAACCGTTCTCCAGATGCGCTTTCTTGGTTGTGAGAGACATGGGATCGGGCAGGTGGCAATCGTAACAGGCGGGACCCAGCTCCTGCAGCTTTTCAGGCAGCATGGCCACCGCTTCCCGGAACGGTTTCTTCAGATAGTTGTCCAGGCCATGGGTTTCGGACATTTCACGGTGAAAGGGGGTTTTGCACCCCAGGCAGACGCCTCCGGGGGCAACCCGTGAGGGGTCGATTTCCAGCTGGTCCGTGACAGCGTAATAGTGGCCCCGGGGTTCATTGTATTCGATGCCGAAACCCCAACCATTGTAGAGGAGCCCCAGAAACGGGAACTCGCTCAATTTGTCATAGACGATCAGATCATCGTCCCAACCCTTTTTATATTTACTTTTTCCGGCCGGCTTGGGTGTTTTTGTTTTCAGCCACGATTCGTAGTGCAGCGGATAGACCTTGCCCCACACCTCGGGATCGTACTCCTTCGGACCGATTTCGCCGGTGAGAAACGGTTCCGGCTTGGAGGGGCTGCAACCGTACCAGAGGAATAAAACGACCAACAGGGATGCTGACAGGAACAACGCTTTTTGCTTCATACGTCAGGACTCCTTGCAAAAAATATGATGGGAACACCGGCGGTATCCGGGGGCTCAATTGAATATCGCCGCCTTGTGGTTGATTCTGCGGTGACACGACCAGCAATTCTGGGTGTCGGTTTCGATGCGTGACACAACGCCATCGTGGCAACGGATGCAGTTGGCCTGGATAAATCGCCTGCCACGTTCGGAGATCCGGAACGGTTCGGTATAGGTCCCCGTGTGGAAGTAGATCAGGTCCTTGGTGCCGTCGATGCCTTTCCAGACCATGTGGTTGATTAGGTTGTCATTGGGCAGGTGGCAGTCAATGCATTTGATGGTGCGATGAATGCCGGTCATGAACCATGACTCGTACTGGTCGTTCATCACATGGCAACTGTTGCAGAACATCGGAGTGGATGTCATTTCGATCAGCTTTGGGGAGGCCGCCACGGCGGCGATCCCGACGGTCGCCACC
This sequence comes from Desulfatitalea sp., assembly GCA_018224505.1. Taxonomy (GTDB): domain Bacteria; phylum Desulfobacterota; class Desulfobacteria; order Desulfobacterales; family Desulfosarcinaceae; genus Desulfatitalea. The sequence continues at coordinate 2,252 of JAGTVD010000248.1, forward strand.
ACCAACGCTATGATGATCAACAGCTTTTTGCGCATCGCCAAAAAGTCCTTCAGTTGAGCAATTGTCGGTTTGGGGTGTTTTGCTGCCTGCGATGATCCGTATGGATTAATTAAACCTAAGCAAGCACGTTCTGTCAAGTATGATTTGCCGATCAATCAGATGCTTAGCAGGGTTTCGGCACGTCGTGGGGGGCAGGACGGAAGGTTATTTCTTTTGACGATCCCATTTTTTCAGCCAATTTCGCTGTGCCGGCCACTGGCGGCCGCCGGCCTTCATTGGACCTGTATGATCTGTTCCACCTTGATGCCGTATTTACGAATGCGGTTCCAGACGGTTGCCCGTGTGACGCCGAGGATGCGTGCGGTCTCGGACCGGTTGCCGCCGGCGGCTTTCAGTGCGGCGATCAGATCCGCCTTTTCACCATTGTCCGCGGCCATGCCGCTGGCCGGCAGGGTGCCCTTGGGGGGTGCCTGGTGCCGGGCAGTGATATTGCGCGGCAAGTGCTCGGGCCGGAGTATGCCCGCTTCGGCCACCGCAAAGGCGAACTCCAGGGCACTCTTCAATTCCCGCACATTGCCCGGCCAGGCGTAGCTCAGCAGATGGTCCATGGCGGCTTTGGATATGCCTGTGACCGGTTTTCCACTGTGCGCGGTCAATTCCCGGATCAAGGCATCGGTGAGCAGCGGCAGATCGTCCAAGCGGTCGCGCAAAGGCGGCATTTCAATGGGGATGACGCTGATACGGAAAAAAAGGTCTTCCCGGAAGGTGCCGGATCGGACCATGTCGGTCAGATGCTTATTGGTGGCCGAGATAATACGCACATCCACAGTGATCGGGGTGTGGTCCCCCACCCGCTCGACCCGCTTGTTCTCCACGACCCGCAGCAGTTTGGTCTGGGTGGTCATCGGCATTTCACCGATCTCGTCGAGGAAAATGGCACCCCGGCCCGCCGCTTCGAAGCGACCCGTGCGGTGCCGGTAGGCACCGGTGAAAGCGCCCTTGACATGGCCGAATAGTTCGCTTTCCAACAACGATTCATTCAGGGCGGCGCAATTGAGCTGGATAAACGGTTCATCGCGGCGCTCGCTGAGTTGATGGATCGCCTGGGCGGCCAGTTCCTTGCCGGTGCCGCTCTCGCCGGAGATGATAACCGGCGCCAGGGAGCGCGCCGCCTTTTCGATCAAGGCATAGACACGGTGCATGGGTGCGGATTGGCCCACCATGCCGCAAAAACGTTCATGGGAAGGCAACCGCCGGGACAGCTCTTCGATTTTGCGATCCCGCTTTTCGATTTCGGAAAGATCGATCAGGGTTTCGACCGCGCCGATAATCTCTCCCTGGTCGTCCTTGAGCAGGACAGCGTTCTTCAAGACCGGTATGATCATCCCGTCTTTGCGGATGATGTCGCAGCGGATGTGTTCCCGTTTGGTTTGGGGGCCATCAAACAGGCGGCACCATTGCCCGCGTCCGGATTTGCGGATCACTTCGCAGGCATCGCACTGGAAAAGGGTGCAACGTCGGCCGAGGATCTCCTTGCGGGTATACCCGGTGATTTTTTCCAGCGCACGGTTAACCATCACGATGTGTCCGTCGGTATCGATGATGGCCAGACCGTCGTGCATGGTTTCGACGATTTGGGGCAGGTAGCGGTGGTAGGTGTTCAATTTTGATTTTGACATGATGTTTAATCAGGATGTATAAATAGCGATATAGATAGACGGTCCGCATTTTACTGTCAAGTGCTTGTGATCCAAGGTGGTTGCAGCCGACATGCCCTTCTCCACGTCAGTCCCGGGTCGAATAAGGCCTGGCACCTAAATTGCTTTGATATATCTGATATCCCGATGCGGTCGCTGCCGCCGGGACCGTGGATCACGACCTCACGAAACCCTGATAGAGTTGAGGATTGCCCATGAGACGTCATTATGCCTCGAAATTGTTCATTCTAATTCTATTGATGATCTTGGCAATGCATCTGGGATGCGTGGAGACCAAACGCTTGGTGGAGAAGCCTGCAACCGCCTCTTGTGTGGCTTGCCATACGGATTACCATGCACTGCAAGCGCTGGCCGATCCCGATACCGATCCGCCGGTGGAGGGCTGTGGCGGCGCTGCCCCCCACATCGCGCCCCATGATCGGGTCTTTCTGGGCGGGCCGGGGTACGACGCGTTCCTGAACTCCGAACATGGTCGCCTGGCATGCACCGATTGCCACGGCGGCGTGGATGGTACCGCCGACAAGCGTCAAGCCCACTCGGGCGATTTTATTAAACACCCTTCCCTGAATGCCCAGGCTTCATGCGGCGATTGCCACGACGATATCGTCCGCAACGCCGCCGGCAGTTTACATGAACAGGGATGGGGTCAGAAAAACGCTGTGGCCTTGCGTATGGGCGTCGCCACCTTTGACGCGTTGCCCCAAACGATCCAGGCGGCCTATGGGCAAAATTGCGCCACCTGCCACGGTAGTTGCGGCGACTGCCACGTGAACCGCCCCAAAGCATCCGGCGGTGGTCTTTACAAAGGCCACCAGTTTTCGCGAACCCCGGACATGCGCGACAACTGTGTCGCTTGTCACAGCAGCCGCGGCGGGCACGCTTATTTCGGGTTGGGTATCGGCGCCGAACCGGACGTCCATCTGTCCCAGGCCGGCTTCACCTGTCTGGACTGCCATTCCCAGCAGCAGATCCACGGGGATGGGCAAATCTACGCCCATCGGTTCAAGGCGGCCCTGTCGCCCCAGTGCCAGGACTGCCATGCTGATTTGGCGGACAGCAATCCCTACCACGAGGCCCATGTGGCGGATTTTGCCTGCCATCTGTGCCATTCCCAGGACTACAACAACTGCGGCAGTTGTCACGTGGGCGGTCACGGCGCGCGAATTCCCTCGCACCTGACATACAAAATTGGGTTGAATCCCATCCCCGATGACAAACCTTACAAGTTCGCCTTGCTGCGCAGGACCCTGGCAGCGCCGGACAGTTGGGAAAAGTTCGGCGTGGCCCGCATGCCCAATTTTGACGCCAAAACCACGTTCAACTACACCACCCCGCACAACATCCTGCTCTGGACCACCCGCACCCGGGTGGCGGCGGGCGGCTCCTGCTTCGACAGTTGTCACCTGGTGGGCGACGGAACGGAAACCCGCAACCGGGAACTCTACTTGTTCGCAACGGATTTAAAGGAGAGCTGGGAGAAGAGCGCCAATAAGCATATCGTCGTGGACGGTCAACTGCCCGACGGATGGGAAAAAAATTAGAAACGGATCAGCCCTGATAAGACACTTAATCAAAGCTAAAGGAGATCACGATGACCCCGAAAACCCATAAGCGTCTTTTTCTTTTCGGCTTGCTGGCGGCAACGATGCTGCTGTTTTCCGCGGGGTGTGCCCATGTGGGCCCGCGGACCGAAGCGCTCAACGAAACACAGATCATCGTCGATTTTTTTGAAAGCGAGCGGGACTACATACACGAGAGCCCGCCGTTTATCATGACCGCCCAGGCGTTAAGAACCAACCTGCTCACCAAGCCGAAGCAACAGTACCTGATTGACATCCGCTCACCGGAGGCCTTTGCCCGGGGACACATCCGGGGGGCGGTCCATGTGCCTTTCGAACAGCTATACACGCACATCAAAGGGATTGATGCCAAGTCGTATGAAAACATCGTGTTGATCTGTTTCGCGGGGCAAGCCACGGGTTATGCCGTATCTCTGCTGCGGGCCGTGGGACATGAAAACGTGGTGTCCCTGAAGTGGGGCATCGGTTCCTGGGCCTCGGTTTTCGCCGAGGAGTCCTGGCTTAGAAACATCAGCAACGCTCGTGCCGACGAGTTTGTCACCACGCCCTCACCGCCAAAGAACCCGCCCGGTGAACTGCCCCGCATTCACACCGGCAAAACCACCCCCCAGGAAATTATTGAGGCCCGTGTTCAACAACTGTTCGAGGAGGGTTTCGGCCCGGTGATGCTGGGGCAATGCTGCCTGTTCAACGATTTTTACAGCAACGGCGGTTTTTACGTGATCAGCTACTGGACACCCGAGCTCTACCTCAACCCGGGACACACCGCGGGCGCCATAAACTACCCGCCAGGGGAAAAACCGTTCAGGACCACCACCCACCTCAAGACCCTTTCCACCCGCATCCCCAACCTTATCTACTGTTTTACCGGACAGACCAGCGCCTATATCGCCGGCTATCTGCGAATCCTGGGGTACGATGCACGTTCGCTGCTTTTCGGGGCCAATAGCATGATCTATGACGAAATGAAAAAGAACAACGTGCCCAACACCTTCATCCCTGAAAAGGAGATCATGAACTACGATTACGTTCGGGGCAACTAGTCGAAGCCATTGCCGGAGGATATCGACCGCCCATTGTCCCATTTATAAAACACGGTCCTATCTGACAAAGGTATCCATCCGGTCGGATCGCTCTTGGGAGAAAGACAAGGGGATGTTGCCAATGAAAAGGCTACTCGCAGGATTGCTGTTGGTTTGTTTTGTGGCAACGCCCGCCTGCGTTCTGCCCAACGCAAGTTCTGTGGAAAAGCGACTGACCATTGGACTCGCACTTGGCTCGGGCGGCGCTGGTGGCCTGGCGCATATTGGGATGCTTCAGGTGTTCGACGAGCTCAATATCAAGCCCGACCGAATTGTCGGTACCAGTATAGGAGCCGTTATTGGAGGATTATATGCAGCTGGGTTGGATGCCGCAGTGATCCGGGACATCTTCGAGCAATTCGGTGGTTCCGAATTGGACGTTCTGACAAAATTGATGGAACCGACCTCAGCCTTGGATTTGGGTGATTTGGTCGATCTCGACATCAGTAACGGCGCATTATTTGATTCGAACGGTTTTCTCAAATTTCTGTTAAAAAAAATTTCCGCCCGCACCTTCAAAGAACTGGCGATACCGCTCGAGGTCATCTCTACGGACTATTGGACCGGGAAAACCGTTGTGCTTGACAGCGGAGATCTGTTTACCGCGATTCAGGCGAGCATGGCCGTTCCCGGGCTATTCACGCCCGTTGTCCAAAACGATCGGCTGTTGATAGACGGAGGCACTTCCAACCCATTGCCGTTTGATCAGCTTACCGGCAAATTTGACATCATCATCGCAATCGATGTTTCCGGCTCCAGGGACCCGGCCAGCAGGGATCAAGTCGGTTGGAGCGACTTGTTGTTCAACACTTTCGAAATTATGCAACAATCCATCATTGCTGAAAAGCGCCAACAAAAACAACCGCATATATACATCAAGCCTGATATCCGCAACATCCGTTTGCTGCACTTCAATCGTATAGACGAGATCCTCGAGCAGGCGAAACCTGCTGCGAGTGAACTCAAGGAGCGTCTTGCTGCAAGACTTAAGGAAGCATCATAGGCGAACACTATATCCTACGAATAGAAACCTTTTTTGGTTTCAAGCGGTGAAAAGGGATTAAAAAAAGGGTTACGGAAATGACCGTAACCCTTGATCTCTTTTTTGGTCGGGGCGAGAGGATTTGAACCTCCGACCCCTTGAACCCCATTCAAGTGCGCTACCAGACTGCGCTACGCCCCGACGCAAGCAGGCTGTTTAGCACTTCACCCGGGGGCTGTCAACCGGAGAATTTATCCGCAACCAAAGGCGACCCAAGGGCTTCGCCGGAAAGCGCC
>JAGTVD010000249.1 GCA_018224505.1 Desulfatitalea sp.
CGGCGAAATCGAGCATATCGATCTTCTCCAGCTGAGAGGCAGCCCCGAATTCGCTGGTCATCACATAGACGGAGAGATCCACGATGTCGACGATGCTCGAATCGCCCTGGCCGATGCCGGCGGTCTCTACGATCACCAGGTCGAAACCGGCCGCTTTGGCAACCGCCACGGCATCGGGCAGGGAAGGCGGGATTTCGGTTTGCGCCTGGCGGGTGGCCAGGGAGCGCATGAAAATACGGGCGTTGCCGATGGCGTTCATCCGGATGCGGTCGCCCAGTAGCGCACCGCCGGTTTTACGGCGCGAAGGGTCCACGCTGATGATGGCCACGTGCAGATCCTTGAGATCCATGAGAAGTCGCTGGATCAACTCGTCGGTCAACGACGATTTGCCCGAACCGCCGGTGCCGGTGATTCCCACCACCGGAACAACGCGATCCCCGATCTTTTTTTTGAGCTGGAAACGCAATTGACTCAATACGTCTTCGCGCCGGTCCTGTTCGACGAAGGTGATCATATTCGCCAGTTGGGGTTTTTTGCTGTAGGACAGGCGTTCCAGGTCGGGTGGTTGTCCGTTGACCCGCGAGAAATCGAGCATTTGCACCATGTGGGCCACGATCCCTTGCAGGCCCAGCCGGGCGCCGTCTTCAGGGGTGTAGATCTTGGCCACTCCATAGGCCTCCAACTCCTTGATTTCATCCGGTACGATCACACCGCCGCCGCCGCCGAACACTTTGACATGGGGCACGCCCGCCTCGCGCAGCAGGTCCACCAGGTATTTGAAAAATTCCATGTGGCCCCCCTGGTAGGAGGAAACCGCCACGCCCTGCACATCCTCTTCGATCACCGCATCCACGATCTCTTTGACCGACCGGTTGTGGCCCAGATGAATCACTTCCACCCCGTTGGCTTGCAACAGCCGGCGGTAGATGTTGATGGCGGCATCGTGTCCGTCGAAAAGCGATGTGGCTGTGACGACCCGTACCGGATTCCGGGGTTTGTAAAGTTCTGTTGCGGCAGTCATGTTTATGCTCCTGTTGTCCCGTGGTTAATAATTGGTATCGGTACATACCGCGTTGCGGCACGCAGCCTCGGTCAGGTTGCCGGCACACGAACCGGGCTCCCGACAAAGGTTGAGGATAATGTCGGTCTGGAACCGAATATATTCGTCGATGGTGTAGCGACCGGCTAAAAACCAACGCCGGAAGGCCCACATGTGGCCCAGCACGGAAATATTATGGGCAATCAATTCCAGTGCCCGTCGATCGAGCACGGGCAACACGCCCCGTTGTACCAGATCGCTCAGGGCCTGGGCGAACAACCCGGTGATGCGAATCTCATTTTCCAGAACGATTTTACGCCACTTGGCCGACAGCGCCTGCGTTTCCTGATAGATGAGCAGGATGTGATCGCCCATGCGGTGGCACACCAGGAAATATTGGCGGATGACTGCCGCCAGGGGGTGGGCACCGTTGGCCGGACGTGCCAAGGCATCGGTTACGGCGCGCTGCATCTCGGCATGAATCGCCTCGCACACCAGGTAGAGGATATCCTCCTTGGTCGAGACGTACTCATACAGCAGACCATTTGAAATACCGGCGGCCTGCGCGATTTGGCGGGTGGTTGTGCGATGGAAGCCTTTTTGCAGAAACATCCCCACCGCCGCATCTACAATCTGGCTGCGCCGTCGCTCCACCAGGTCCCGGTTTTTGACCTGGGTGGGAATATCCCTGGATGTGTTTCGTTTGGCCTTCACGATCGCCTTTTCATTGCCGCGGATATCCGCTTGTCCCCTGCGGCTCGATGGGGTCGCCCGCTGGCCATGCCCTCGTTTGACGTATGGCCGGCAATACGCGCTGTTTGCCGTGACGCTGTTGAGCGAGCGCTCAATCATGCTTAATGGATAGCCCGGAGATGGTCCGCTGTCAATACAAAAATGAGGATCATTTGGTAAATGATGAATGTTCACTATCAATCGATATAATCTACTTGACAACGCCGTCGCGGTTCAGGTAGGCTCAAAACAAGTTACCGACCGGACGGTAGGTTTGTGCAGTGCCGATCTCCGAATTCACCCAACCTTCCGGTGCCGCGGGCGCCAATGCGGGCAGCGAGGCTTTTTGATGCAACTCGATACGGACCAGCCAGTATGACAGACATGAAAGCGACGATCACCGCTGTTGCCGTCGATCTGTTTTTCCGCAAAGGATACTTCGCTACCAGCATGAGCGAAATCGCCCTGGGGTGCGGCATTCAAAAGGCCAGTATCTATTACCATTTTCCCGGCAAGGAGGAGCTGCTGTTCGGTATCATGCATGCCACCATGCAAGACTTACTGGCCCATCTCGAATGCAACCTCGACCGGGCCACCGGCATCGAGAACCGATTGCGGGCCGCGGTGCGCAGCCATGTGCGGTTTCACCTTGAAAGGCAGCAAGAGACCTTCATTGCCAGTAGTGAACTGCGGGGGCTTTCGCCGGAGCATGGGACCATCGTTGTGGCTCAGCGGGATGCCTACGAGCGCATTTTCCAAGGCCTGATCCGCCAAGGCATTGATCAAGGGGTCTATTCATCCGGTGATGTACGGATTCTCTCCTATGCTATATTGACGTTGTGCACCGCCGGCGCGTCCTGGTTCCGATCCGATGGTCGTCTGACGATGGACGACATCGCAGACATTTATGAAAATTTCGTTCTGAATGGCCTGAAAGCCGAACACCAAGAGCTGCGCAACGGATACGTCGCTATTCAGTGACTCCGGGTGCGGCACGGAAAGGAGATCGCGGTGGACTTCGATTTAACACGCGAGCAGGAGATGATCCGCAGGGAGGTGCGCGTATTCGCGGAGAAAGAGATCTTCCCGGTAGCCTCTGATCTGGACGCGCATGAACAGTTTTCCGCCAGCCTGACCCGCAAGATGGGCGAGATCGGGTTGTTTGGTATGTTCGTGTCGGATCCCTATGAGGGCCAGGGGCTGGACTATGTATCCTATATTGTGGCCGTGGAGGAGGTTGCCCGCATTGACGGTTCACAGGCCGCCACCATCGCCGCTGCCAACTCCCTTGGCATCGGGCCGATCTATTACTTCGGCAGCGAAGAGCAGAAGCGGCGCTATTTGCCACCCCTTTGCCGGGGCGAGGCCCTCTGGGGTTTCGGGTTGACCGAACCCACCGCCGGGTCGGACGCCGGCGGCAGCAAAACCACCGCCGTTCGGGACGGCACGGACTGGATCATTAATGGTTCCAAGATATTCATTACCAACGCCGCCTGCGATATGTCCCTGGGGGTCACGGTACAGGCCATCACCGGCACCCGCGATGGCGGCAAGCCTGAATATACCTGCTTTTTGGTGGAGAACGGCCTGCGCGGCTTCAAGGCCGTGCCCATGAAAGGCAAAATGATGTGGCGCGCTTCCAACACGGCGGAGCTCTACTTCGACGATGTACGGGTGCCGGGCGAGAGTATTCTGGGCCGCAAGGGGGACGGTTTTCACCAGATGCTGCAAACCCTGGACGGCGGGCGGCTCTCCATTGCCGCCATGGGCCTGGGGGGCGCGGTGGGAGCCTATGATCTGGCCCTCAAGTATGCCCGGCAGCGGGAGCAGTTCGGGCAGCCCATTTCCAAGTTCCAGGCCGTGGCCTTCAAGCTGGCCGACAGTGCTACGGAAATCGAGTGTGCCCGCAATTTACTCTACAAGGCATGCTGGCTGCGGGACCGCAAGCGCCCCTTTGCCAAAGAGGCCGCCATGGCCAAGCTCTATTGTTCGGAACTGATGGGCCGCGTGGCCGATCATGCGGTGCAGATTCATGGCGGCTACGGCCTGATGCAAGATTACCATGTGGAGCGCTTTTACCGCGACCACAAATTGCTGGAAATCGGGGAAGGGACTTCCGAGGTCCAGCGTATCGTGATTTCACGCCATATTGGGTGTTGATCCTAAAAACTTTCCATAGGAGCACGCATGGAAGACACAGTTGTCACATTGGAAATCGAGGGGCCGGTGGCCACGATCCGGTTGAACCGACCGGAGGTGATGAATGCTTTCAACTTTGATATGCTGCGATCCTTGAGCCGCCACCTGGACACGCTGCGGTTCGATCCGGCCATCCGTGTGGTGATCATTACCGGCGCGGGCAAGGCCTTCAGCGCCGGGGCCGACCTCAAGGAAAGGGCCGGCATGACCCCGGAACAGGTGCGGGCGTTCATCTTTCAGATCCGCCGATTGATGGATGATGTGGAGCAATTCAACAAGCCGATCATTGCCGCCGTCAACGGTGTGGCATTGGGTGGCGGCACGGAATTGGCCCTGGCGGCGGACATCCGCATCGCCGCCGAAAGCGCCACCATGGGTTTGACTGAAACCCGCCTGGCCATCATACCTGGTGCCGGGGGCACCCAGCGGCTGCCGCGGCTGGTGGGCAAAGGGATTGCCAAGGAGATGATCTTCACCGGCCGGCGCATCGACGCCCAGGAGGCGATGCGCATCGGCCTGGTCAACCAGGTGCACCCCCCCGAGGCGCTGATGGGGGCCTGCCAGCGCCTGGCGGAGGAGATCTGCGCGTCGGGCCCCATCGCAGTGGAGCAGGCCAAGTATGCCATCAACCGGGGCCTGGAGACCGATTTGAACACCGGCCTGGCCATCGAGTCCAACGCCTATTGGATCTGCATCCCCACCGAGGACCGGCTGGAGGGTCTGACGGCGTTCAGGGAGAAACGAAAACCCATTTACAAAGGCAAATAAACAGGAGGCAACAATGACTGAATATGATTACAGAAAGCTTTTCCCAAGAATGCCGCGCCGGGTGACCATCGGTGACATCACCATTCGCGACGGATTCCAACACCTGGAGAAATTCATCTCCACTCGGGCCAAAAATTTCTACCTGGAAGAGCTGATCTTCGCAGGATGCCGCAATATCGAAGTGACCAACCTGGGCAACCCCTACCTGATGCCCCAGTTCAGCGACGCTGAAGTGCTCTTGAAAAACCTGCGTAGCGACAAGTTCAAGGAGCGATGCGCGCGCAAAGGGGTGCCCTATGACGAGATCGTCCTTACCGCTATCACCATTCGCGAGCCGTCCGTGGACCGCGCCATTCGCTTAAAGGAGCAGGGCATCGGTCCGGACCGGGTGCTGATGATGGTTTCCACTGAGGAGGAGCACCATTTCGCCAATGCCGGCTGTACCCTGCCTGAATACTGGCAAGAGGCCGAGCGGTGTATCCGCAAGTGCAAGGATGCCGGCATCAAGATGTGCGGCACGGTGAGCACCATCTGGGGCAGCCCCATCGGCGGTGCTACGCGTCTGGAAGATGCCGTGGAATTCACCAAGCGCTGGCTGGAAATCGGTGCTGATGACATCGAGCATGCGGACCATGACGGCAGTGCATCGGCTCCGGAGGTATACCGTTATTTTGCCATGATCCTGGACCAAATCCCCGATACCCGGCTGCACATCGCCCACTTCCATGAAACCAAGCGGGTGGCGGCGGCGTCGGTGCTGGCGGCCCTGCAGGCCGGCATCTGCCACTTTGAAGCCACCATGGGCGGCCTGGGCGGCCAGCCGGCCAACTTCCTGGACGACTGCCCGGTGCCCGGCACCGGCGATTACTACTACAACGATCCGCGCTATGTGGGATTGATCTGTCTGGAGGACCTGCTGGTGCAGATCGACGAGATGGGCATCGAACACGGCTACGATGTGGACCGCATTCTGTGGCTGGGCCGCCAGTTGGAGCGCACCGTGGGCCACCGGCTTAGATCCGAGGCGATTCTCAACGGTCGCACCCTCAAAGAGGGCCACCCCCGTTTTGCGCGCCCGGGTCTCAAGCCGCGCAAAGCCAAAATAGGAGAACAGCCGGACCAGCAGTGGCC
>JAGTVD010000250.1 GCA_018224505.1 Desulfatitalea sp.
TCCGGACTGGTCGGCTCCGATCTGATGGGTATTCTGAAGCCCAAGATGGAAGCCAAAAAGCGCATGACCTGGGGTTACTTCGCTCTGGGCGGCGGCGGGCTGATCGCCATCTTGCTGGCCTTCAATCCGCCGGCATTTCTGGTCACCAGTATCCTTTGGGCCTTCGGGCTGCTGGCCACCGCCGTCAGTCCATCGCTGTTGCTGGGGGTGTGGTGGAAGCAGGCCAATAAATATGCCATGATCATCAGTTCGGTGGCTTGCGGTATTATCTACATCGTCATCTCACCGCACGTGATCAAAGGGGTCGTGGTGGGCCAAGGTCTTGTGGCGGCCCTGGGCATGTCCGGCGCCATGGTCACCGTACCCCTTGCCTTTGTTTCTTTCATTCTGTTATCCGTCATTTTCAACAAAATGAACATTGCCGCGCCGAGTCTGGCGGATATGCAGTACATCGACCGCATTCACGGTTGGGGCGATGATTACGATGAGAAGCGGTACAATAACTCCATCATGCCGCTGATGATCGTGGTGGTATCGGTGATCGTGTTTATATGGGGTCTGCAACCCTGGTAGGGAGACGCAGTCCAGGTTGAGATGTGGTATTACAGGGCAGGAGGGAGAGCCATATTTCCTCCTGCCTTTTTTCTGAGAGAACCCATGATCGAGGCGAACAGTGAATTACACGTCCAGCATGCGCGCCATCCTGCAATTGGACGAGGGTATCTACCCCCTCATCCATAATGCGGGCAAAGCGGTCAACTACGGTATGGTCAACATTCTGATATTCGGACTGCTGCACAGCATTTCGGCACTTCATTTTTCCGAAACCTTGCTGCAGACCGGGGATGCGGGGCAGGCCATCCCCAATGCCCTGAGACTCCAGTTGATGGCCGTCGGGGTGGGTGTGGCTTTTTTGATGCATGCCAGCGCCGCTCTATTTCTATGGGTCTTTTCAAGGGGATTCGGCGGCCGGACGGCTTTTTTGCCGGTTTATTTGAATCTGGGCCTCTCGTTGATCGCGCTCTGGCCTCTGGCTCCGGCTCTGGCGGCCTTGCAGGCCGGCATTCGAGGAGGGCTGCTGCACGGGTTTATCGGTTTGGCCGCCCTGTACGCTTTGGGTGTGATTTTTATCGGCACCAAAAGTGCTTCGGGCCTTTCAATTTCGCGCATGTCGGTGGCCATGATGGTGACCCTTGTGGTGGTGGTTTCTCTGATGTATCTTTGGACATGATGGAATCAAAAAAATAGAGGTGCCACATGGCCGAAACCGCCAAATTTCAGCGATTTTTCGAAGTCATCACCGAAGTGAGCCGGGCCCTGCACGAAAGCGGCGACTTGAAGCAGGCGCTGGCTGTCATGGTGGAGACCACCACCGCTGTTTTCGAAGCCCGGGGTTGCCTGTTGCGGCTGCTCGATCCGATCGGGCAGGAATTGGAACTGCTGGCTGCCACCGGGCTCAGCCGTACATTTCTGGACCAGGGGGGCAATCTGACCGGGACGGAAATTACGGCCGTACCGGATGATTCGCTGCAGGTGATCGAGGATGTGGCCGGCGACCCCCGGGTGCTGGATTCGGGAGCGGCACAGCGCGAAGGGATTGTTTCGTTTATCGCCGTGCCGCTTAAAATAACGGGCGCCATGCGCATGGTGCTGAAGATTTTTTTCGACCGGCGCCTCGCGCTGGACGAGCAGGACCAACGCTTTTTGCACTATCTGGCCCAGCAAAGCGCCATGGCTATTAAAAGCTCATTCATGTACACCCGCTACCTGGAATCTTTCCGTCAAGTCACGTGGGCGATCCATGCCGGGGAGGACATCAACGAAATCCTGGAGAGCATCGTGGTCAACATCCGGGAGATGGTGGAGGCCCGGGGCTGCATTTACTGGATCGTGGACACCAATCGTCGCGCCATTCATATGAAGGTGACAAGCGGGTTCCAGATGGAAAACTTGTCCGGGATCAGCTACGAAACGCTGGAAGAGGTGTTCCGGTTCCACGAGGATAAAGAGGTGTTTATTGGCGATGTGCGACAGGACCCGCGCATTCCCAGCGTCAGCAGCCTGGGCAAGCAGATGGTTACGGCCATTTTAGGCATTCCCTACCCCATCGTGGATCAATACCGCGGCATTCTGGCCGTCTATTTCAGTCGCCGGCGTGAATTGCTGCCCACCGAGATCAACTTCATCCGCGATTCGGGTCGCCAGGGGGCCATCGCCCTGCACCGGGCGTTTCGGTATGACGAGCGGACCCTCAAAGCGGTACGCGAGACCATCGGCGGCCTCGTTCTGGCCCTGGAGGCCAAGGATGTCTGCACCCATGGGCACTCGCTGAACGTGGCCAACTACAGCCGTCTGACCGCCCAGCGGATGGGGTTGTCGGCGCATCAGGTCGATGTGATATTCAACGCCGGGCTGCTTCACGATATCGGCAAGATCGCCATGGGCAACGAGATCTTGGACAACCTGGGCCATCTCTCATCGGGTGATTTTCAAACCATCAAACAGCATCCGGTCATTGGCGCCAACATTCTCCGTTCCCTCTCCTTTCTCGACGAGGTGACTCCCATGGTGCTGTGTCACCATGAGCGGCATGACGGTAGCGGCTACCCGGAAGGGCTCATCGGCGAGGCGATACCTTTGGGCGGGCGCATCCTGGCCGTGTGCGACA
>JAGTVD010000251.1 GCA_018224505.1 Desulfatitalea sp.
AAAAACGCCTGCGATGATTTTGGCAAAACCATACGCGGGATTTCTCCCGATTTCATCAGCTGCCTGGAAGCCTACTCGTGGCCAGGCAATGTGAGGGAATTGAAAAACGTCATCCAGCGTGCGGTCATCTCCTGCCCGGGAGACATATTGAATTCCGCCCAGCTGCCCCCGCGCATCAGCCAGATCCAGCATCAGGATGTCATTATGTCCATCCGGATCGGCATGACCATGGAGCAGGTCCAAAGAGAGTTGATCAGCCGCACCCTGCAGTACACCGGAAACAACCGCAGCCGCACCAGCGAAATTCTAGGCATTTCCCGCCGTTCTCTCTACACGAAAATTCAGCGCTACAATCTCCTGCCGCAAGGGTGACCCCACTGGCGCCTCATGGCCCATCCACCGAAATCCTCACGATCCGGTCGTCTCCCGGGCGGACCCGGCCCCGGCCGTCGCGGTTGGAGGTCAGGATGTAGAGCCGGTTGTCCGGGCCTACCACCGTGTCCCGCAGGCGTCCGAAGGCGACATCGGCGTGATCTTCGGTGAACCAACGCTCGATGGCGGTAACTTGGTAGCCCCCGTCCCGGGGCGTCACCTGGATGCGGATCAGCGCCTCGCTGCGCAGGGTGGCCACGAACAGGTCACCGTTCCAGAAAGCCACGCCCCCCGGCGGGGTGGCGGTTTCCCACATGATGAGCGGATCGATATAGGGCGGCCGGTTGACCTTGCCCACCGTCCGGGGCCACCCATAGTTGCCGCCCTTTTCAATCACGTTGATGATATCCCGGCCGCGCAGACCATATTCGCCCGACGGGCCGTGTTCCGAAGAGAAGAGGCCGCCGGTGGCCGGATGCCAGGCCAGGCCTTGGGGGTTGCGATGTCCGCTGGAGTAGATCGGGGACCCTTCCCGGGGATTATCCGCAGGCACGGCCCCATCGGGTGTCAGGCGAAGGATTTTGCCGGCCAATGAGTCGGGATCCTGGGCCAGATCGGCCTGCCATATGTCGCCGGTGGTGATGTAGAGCATGCCGTCGGGGCCGAAGCCGATTCGCCCGCCGTTGTGCACGCGGTGACCGGGGATCTTATCAATGATCACCCGATCCGCAGTCGCCCGCTCTCCCGCATGCCGCAACCGGACCACCCGGTTGGCGGACCGGCCGCCTTCCCTGTAGGTCTGCATGGCATAGATATAAGGCGGATCGGGGAATTCCGGATGAAGGGCCAATCCCATGAGGCCCCCTTCGCCGGTGTGCAGACCCTCCGGCTCGGCATAAGGCTCCGGTAGCACGCGCCCCTGGCGAATCAACCGGATTCTCCCCGGCCGCTCGCTGACCAGCGCTTCTTCCGCCGAAATAAAGACCAGGGACCAGGGGATCTCGAGCCCTTCCACCCACGTCTCGACCTTATAGCCCGCAAGATCCGACCGCCGCGTATCCGGCACCGTCTGGGGCACCCCCCCGACCACCGGATCGCCTTGCGCGGAACAAGCCAGCAAAGGAATGAAAGCGATGACCATCGCGGCAACACGCCACAAGTTTCCTGGTTGCATTTTCGCCTCCCCATTTGTTTGATGAGGATATTATAAAGGCGATCGCACCCGCTGACAACCTGCGCAGTGCAGATACCGTGAACCGATAGTACACGAACCCTTATGGCCTACCAAAGACCTCTCAAAATGCCCCCTTTCGGATCGATTGACAGGCAGGGCGGACAGCGTATTTTTTCGGCAGGACACGGGATTAAGCCCATGTTATAAGGGGAAGTGGTCCCCCCTTTTTTGAATGTTCCGATTATTTGCCTTTAGGAGTCTGTTATGCCCGCTGCAAAACTGGCTGCTGTGTATGGGAGTATGGCACTTTGCTTTTTGGTCGTCGATCTGCTCTGGCTGGGCATTATCGCCAAGGACTTTTACCAGCGGCAGCTCTCCCATTTTATGGCCGACCAGGTATACTGGCCGGCGGCGCTGATGTTCTATCTCATTTACATTGCCGGCATCCTGGTGTTCGCCGTACTGCCGGCCCATGCCGCCCAGGATCTGCCCAGGGCGCTGCTGCTAGGGGTGTTGCTGGGGTTTTTCGCATACGCTACCTATGACTTGACCAATTGGGCCACTCTTAAAAACTGGCCTCCGGCCATGGTGGTGGTGGATCTGATCTGGGGTACATTCCTGACCGGTCTGACCGCGGGAGTAGGTTTCGTGGTGGCCCAGCGATGGCCGTGAGGCACAATCGAACCCCGCGCAACCCGCGAAATGGAGAATCCATATGCGTATCGCCGTTATCGGCAGCGGCATTTCGGGAATGACCGCTGCCCACCTGCTCAGTTCGTCCCATCAAGTGATTCTGTTCGAGGCAGGCCGTCGAATCGGCGGCCACACCCACACCGTGCGCGTGGATCAGCCCGGAGGGCGCTCATATGCCGTGGATACCGGGTTCATTGTCTTCAACACGGCCACCTATCCCAATTTCATCCGCCTGCTGAAACGGCTCGGCGTGGGCTGGCAACCATCGGACATGAGTTTCAGTGTGCAGTGTGAGCGCACCGGGCTGGTATTCTCCCCCCAAAACCTCGATGCCCTATTCGTGCAGCGGCGCAACCTGCTGCAGCCCGGTTTCCTGCGCATGCTGGTCGAAGCCCTGCGTTTTCGGCGCGCGGCGCGCCGACTGATGGAAACCGGAGACGACGCCACAACCCTGGGCAGCTACCTGCGCAAAAAGCGCTACAGCGCCAAGTTCGCCGATCAATTCCTTCTGCCCATGGGCAGCGCCATCTGGTCTTCCGACCCGGAGCGGTTCCGTGACTTTCCGGTAGGCTACCTGGCCCGCTTTTTTCACAACCACGGCTTTCTCAATGTACGCCACCAGCCCCAGTGGCTGGCGGTTCGTGGCGGCTCCAGCAGCTATATCGAACCGTTGACCCGTCCATTTCAGCAGGGCATTCGCCTGAACAGCCCGGTGATTGCCGTGCGCCGCGATGCGGAGGCCGTGCAAGTCACCGTGGCGCACCAACCGCCCGAGCGGTTCGACCAGGTGATCATGGCCACCCACAGTAACCAGGCACTGGACATGCTGGTCGATGCCACCGATGCCGAACGGGCCATCCTGGGCGCCATCCCCTACCAGGAGAACCTCACCGTGCTGCACACCGATCGCCGGCTTCTGCCCCCCCAACCGGCGGCCTGGGCCAGCTGGAACTACCACATTCCGCGCCATCCAACGGGGCGGGTGGCACTGACCTACCTGATGAACCGGCTGCAGGATCTGGATGCGCCGGAACAGTTCCTCGTGACCCTGAACCGACCCGACGCGGTGGCCCCTGAACGGGAGATCACCCGGATGGTCTACCACCATCCAATCTACGATCCGGCGGGATTGAAAGCCCGCCACCAGCACGCTACGATCAGCGGTCACAACCGCACCCATTTCTGCGGCGCTTACTGGGGCTACGGCTTTCACGAGGACGGCGTCAACAGCGCTCTGGCGGTGGCCGCCCATTTCGGCAGGGGGTTGTAACCATGCACAGCGCCATATACGAAGGAAGGGTGCGCCACCGGCGATTTCACCCCACAACCAACCGGTTTCAGTACCGGCTTTTTTTGATGTACCTGGACCTGTCGGAACTGGACACCCTGTTTGCCATTCACCCGTTGTGGTCCGGCGCCCGACCCAACATCGCCTGGTTCAAACGCAGCGATCACTTGGGAGATCCGCGCACATCCCTGGACCACTCCGTGCGCGCGTTGGTGGCCGAACGCACCGGGGTGCCGCCCACCGGCCCCATCCGGCTGCTGACGCATCTGCGCTATTTCGGCTACTGCTTCAATCCGGTCAGTTTCTACTACTGTTTCGACAAGCAGGACCGCCGCCTGGAGACCATTGTTGCCGAGGTACACAACACCCCCTGGAAAGAAGAGCACCCCTATGTGCTGACGGACAGCCGGAACCGCCACCCGGTGGCGAACTGGCGGCGGTTTTGTTTTGACAAGGCCATGCATGTGTCGCCGTTCATGGCCATGGACCTGGCCTACGACTGGCGGTTCCGCGTGCCCGGCGAACGGCTCAATGTGCATATGGTTGTCGGCGAACACCACGGCCGCCGACTGCTGGACGCCACCCTGGACTTGCGAAGGCGGGAAATCACCCACCAGCGACTGTCCACGGTGCTGCTGCGCTTTCCGCTGATGACCGCCAAGGTGCTGACCCTGATTCACTGGCAGGCATTGCGCCTGTTTCTCAAAGGCACGCCGGTGTTCACCCACCCCGGCAAGGTGGCCGCTACCCAAGGAGAATTGCCATGACCGAATCCATCATCCCTACCGATCGAGCTGTTCTGCCGCGTTTCTCTTCCGGACGACTGGCAGCCGTGGGCCGCAAACTGGTCTTGGACCGCATCGCCGGAATACAGCATGGCTGCCTGATGGTGGAAGAAAATGGCACCTGGCAAAACTTTGGCGCCGCCGGCCGGCAAACACCCCTCATCGCCCGCCTGCACGTCCACACGCCCCGGTTCTGGACCGCCACCGCCTTCGGCGGCAGTATCGGGGCGGCTGAAAGCTACATGGCCGGACAGTGGACCAGTGACGATCTGACGGCTGTCATCCGCATCATCCTTCGCAACCCGTCGGTTTTCCAGGGCTTGGACCAGGGCCTGGGACGTCTGACGGCCCCCCTGCACCGACTCTATCACTTCCTGCGCCGCAACACGCGCCAGGGCAGCCGCCGCAACATCTCGGCCCACTACGATCTGGGAAACGATTTCTACGCGCTCTTTCTCGACGAGACCATGACCTACTCCGCCGGAATTTTCCCCAACCCGGAGAGCACCCTGAAAGAGGCCTCCTTGGAAAAATTCGACCGCATCGCCCGTAAACTGGCGCTGTCGGAAACCGACCATGTGTTGGAAATCGGCGGCGGCTGGGGCAGTTTCGCCTTGTATGCCGCCAGCCGCTTCGGCTGCCGGGTCACCACCACCACCATCTCCGCGCAACAGCACCGCTACGCCGTGGCGCAAGTCAAAGTCGCCGGTCTCGAAGAACAGGTTACCGTGCTGCAGCAAGACTACCGGGACCTCACCGGCGCCTACGACAAACTGGTTTCCATCGAGATGATCGAAGCGGTGGGCCATCACTACCTGGGAGATTTTTTCGCCGCTTGCAGTCGTCTGCTCAAACCGGAAGGCATGATGGCCCTGCAGGCCATCACCATCGCCGACCAGGCCTACGACCAGCATGTGCGCTCGGTGGATTTCATCAAGCGCTATATTTTTCCCGGCACCTGCATTCCCTCCACCACCGTCATGCTGGGAGCCATCGCCCGGCGCACCGACCTGCGCCTGTTCCATATGGAAGAACTCGCCCCGCACTATGCCCGGACCTTGGCCAATTGGCGCCGAAACTTCTCAGCCCGCCTGGAGGCAGTGCGCCGAATGGGATTCACAAAAGCCTTTATCCGCATGTGGGAATTCTACCTGTGCTACTGCGAAGCGGGATTCACCGAACGTTACTTGGGCAGTGTGCAAATAATCCTCGCCAAGCCGCTATCCCGCCGCGCTCCCATCGCCCCGCCCCTGGACAACGAACTTAGACATCTGTGAAAACTCGAATGTCATTGTGTTTTCACCATCCGCCGCTTGCGTAGCAGATAATGGGAGACCAGCCACTCATTGCCCCGGCGGTACCCCCACAGCTCGGCGCAGGCCATGAAGAAGATGCGCCAGCGCTGCAGCCACAGATCACTGTCCGCGCCATAGAGCGGTTCGAAAATGGCCCGCACCGCCGCGCGGTTGCGATCCAGATTGGCCAACCAGGCATTGGCGGTATCGCGGTAGTGACGCCCGTTGACCACGTGGTGGGCTTCCACCTGGAAATATTCCTGGAAGTAGAGCAGCAGATCGTCCGAGGGCATCATGCCCCCGGTGAAAAAATATCGCCCCATCCAGTCGTCCGCGCCACCGGTCTCGAAGGCATAGACAAACTCCCGATGGGTGAAGATGTGAATAAAAAGCTTGCCATCCGGCTTGAGCCAGCCGGCGATGCGTTCCAGCAGGCGGGACCAGTTGCGCATGTGCTCGAACATCTCCACCGACACTACCCGGTCAAACGGCCGGTCCGCATGGAATTCGTTCATGTCGGCGGTGATCACGGTCAGATTGTCGATCTCCTGGCGCCGGCATTCGGCACGGATGAATGCCGCCTGGGCGGACGAATTGGAGACCGCCGTAATAGCCGCCCGGGGATAGTGGCGGGCCATCCAGAGCGACAAAGACCCCCAGCCGCAGCCCAGCTCCAGCACCGCCATGCCATCGGCCAGACCGGCGCGTTCACAGGTGAGCCGCAGCATGGCCGCCTCGGCATCCGCCAGACGGTTCATCCCCGCCGTCCAGAGACAACCGCTGTATTTGCGGTGCGGCCCCAATACCGTCTGAAAAAATTCCGGCGGCAATGCGTAGTGCTGGTCGTTGGCCCGGTCCGGGGAGAGTGCAATGGGGGCCCGTGCCATCTGACGAATGAACGTTTGCTTACGCCGCATCCGGGCCTCGATCCCACCGCGCCCCTCTCCGAACAGCCGCAGCCCATCCAGCAGACGAATGCCCAGCCGGATGGCAGGATCGGGCAGTTTGCCCCGGTCGGCCAAATTTGCCAGCCAACCCGCCACAATCTCCCGGAGCGGGCTTCTAAACCACGGCACCAGAACACTGGTGCGCTGCTGGTATTCGGCATATCCGGTACGCCTGGCGCGCATGGTCTTCTCGGTGAGCGCTACACCGGTCAAGCGCACCAGGACGTACGTGAGCAACAGCGGACTCGCCACTGTCCACCCACCACCGGGCGCTGCGGCCGCAACGAAAAAGATGCCCCACCATATCAGGATCTCGCCGAAGTAGTTGGGATGGCGGCTGTAGGCCCAAAGGCCGCGGTCCATGATCCGACCGCGGCTCTCCGGATCGGACTTGAAGCGCGCCAACTGCCGGTCGGCAGTGGCTTCCAGCACCATGCCCACCAGCCACAACGCCAGGCCCAACAGATCCCAGCCGGTCCAACGGGCCGGCACCGGCGCCGAGATGCCCACCTGCAGGGCGAGGCTGATCAGCCACAAAACCGCCGCCTGGAGTAAAAACACCTTGAACAGGCTCACCCACCAGAAAGCAGGGCCCGTTTGGGCACGCCAGGCACCGTACCGGGGATCCTCGCCCTTGCCACGATTGCGCCGCCACAAGGAGCCGCTCAACCGCAAGCCCCAAACAGTGGTCATCGCCACCAGCAGCCAGGCCCGGCCGGCGTAACCGTCGGCACGTACCACTGTCAGCCAGGCGATGAGGATGAATCCCAGCCCCCACAGGCTGTCCACCACGGTCACATCGCGGCGCGCCACACTGATCACCCACCCCGCCACCATCAGGGCCGACACGGCCAGCAGATTAGGCAGTAAAACGCTCAGAACCGTATCCATAGAGCACTCCTTATCGTCATTTCAGTCATCAGACATTGCCCGGGCGCGCATCGATCTCGGCGCGCATGCCGCGATGCATGCGCTCATTGATGGGATATGCCAGCGCGATGCCAAGACCGATGAGGTTGCACGCCGACGGCACCAGAGCGTACAACACGCGAAGAGTGAAAACCACCTCGGGGCTCTGGTCCGCATTGGGCGTGTATCCCACAGCCCCCAACACGGTCAGGCTCACCCCCACCCCGACAGCCGCGGCCAGCTTCCTGGCAATGGACCACAAGCCGATATACTGCCCCTCCCGCCGCCGGCCGGTGAGCAGTTCGTCAAAATCGATCACATCGGCCTGGATGGCCGACGGCAGGGCCAACGTGGCCCCGAAACCGACGCCGGATGCAAAAACCAGCATACCATAAAGCGTTGTGTCGCCGGGACCCAGGAAAAACACACCGGCAAAAGCGCCGCTGTTCAGGGCCATGGCCGTCAGCCAGGCCCTTTTTTTTCCCACCCGGCGGGAAAGGGCGATCCATGCGGGCAGAAAAAGGATGCCGGTGGCGAAATAGAGCAGCAGGAACAGATCGGCCCGCGCCGATCCCAGCACATACTGTACATAGAACAGGATCAAGGTGGCGGGCAAGTTGTTGCCCACGGCGCTCACGGTGTAGGAGGCCAGCAGAATCCAGAAGGGCCGGTTGCGCCACACAACACTCCACCCGCGTCGCAGGCTCAGGCGTGCCGGTTCCCGGTCGCGGTATCGCTCCGCAACCGCCAGCACGCACCAGGCCCCCGTGGCCAGCAGCAACGGTGCGTATATCACCGCCATCCAGAAAAACTTCTGCCGTTCGCCATCCGAATCGTTGCCCAACCCGAAGATCTCCTGCACCAGTGCCGGTGAGGCGGCGGCGGCAAGGGTGCCGGCGATCAGGGCGCCATCGCGCAACCCGAACAGGGCGGTGCGCGCATGGTAGTCGAATGTGATCTCCGGCCCCAGGGACTCATAAGGAACCGTCACCACCGTCCAGAAGAGAAACAGGGTGTAAATCCACACCCCGAACCACACGGTGGCCATGGCCGGGGTGGTTTGGGGCGGCGTGAACAAAAAATACAAGGCCGCCGCCACCAGCACCATCCCGCCTCCGATGTAGGGCCGCCGCCGGCCCCAGCGCGTCCGGGTCCTGTCCGAAATGAGCCCGATCACCGGATCGGTCACTGCATCGAAGATACGCAGACCGAATAGCAGCACCCCCAGCACGGCGATGTCAACCCCCACCACATCGGTATAAAACTTAGGCAGGTAGACATAGACCGGAATGCCCACCACGGCCAGTGAAAAAGCCGGTGAAGCGTAGGCCAACCGAGTTTTGGCGGACACTGGCGTTGATGCCATGGTGGCTCCCGTCTGACGTTTGCGCGCGGCGCCATCGCGGCTGGAAGCCGCTCCCACCGATAAAAAGCGCTGCCACAAGTGAAAAGCTACCCCATAGGTGAAAAAGAACCGTTTGGCGAAATGGAGATACGAGCAAAGTAAGTAGAAGGAAGCTGTTGGCAATTACGAGCCCGTTGGCAGGGCGCTGGCAGGTCAATCCCCTCAAACAAGGGTTGATCAGGGTGCGCCCGGACGTCAGGGTGATTGCATATACGCCAATGAAATGGCGCGGCGTGCCGTTGGGGGCGTTAAGCCGGTGCTGCCGGTGGTGGGGGTGGGGCGCTGCACAAAAATGGGGGGTGCAACGCAAAACGACATGTCACCAGA
>JAGTVD010000252.1 GCA_018224505.1 Desulfatitalea sp.
CATCGGCGTCTGTCCGCGCCTGACGGCGTTTGCCGAAATGCACCATCGCGCCGGCCAGTGGCCGTTGCTCGAAAAGCACCTGCACCCTGACCGGCTGCCCCGCCGGTATGGTCAGCGGATTGTCCAGCGGAACAATCTCCAAAAGCAGGCCTGTGGGGGCAGTGGTCAAGGGGCCGTCCGCGAAGATGGTTTTGGAAAACTGAGTGGAGAAGAACCCATCGATCACCGTCAGCCCCTGGCTTGCGGCTTCCCGTCGGCCGATCAGCTTTTTGCCTTCGGTGGTATTGACCCGCAGCCCCCAATCGCAACGCACTGTAGCTATGGCGGCCGGCCCTACCGTCTGAAAGCGCACGCGGTCCGTCAGGTCCTGCCGGGTCAGCGCCAACGGTTGCCCGGCAGGGTCCCAGGCGGCCGCCTCGACGACGGCCGCCGGACGATAGGGTTCCTGCTCGTCGGGCAGTGTCCCCCGCGCGACGCCCAGGCCCTCCCGGTTTTGGGTGAGCCAGAGGTGGTGGGCGTGGACTCCGGTAACCGGCAGGAGCCACAAGCCCATGAGAACCAGGACGGTCAAGTGTATCAGGCGCGTCATCATGGATGTCATTCTCCTTTGCAGGCTGTTTAAAAGTCGAACTTCACACCGCCGGAGACGATGATGCCGGGCGATGTGGTGTCGCTGCCGGTGGTGGAAAGGAATATCGGATACTTTTCATCAAAGATGTTCTCCGCATTCAGAAACAGGGTGACGTGATTGCGGAATTTGCGCGACAAAGAGACGTCCACGGTCCAGTAGTCACCGGTTTTTAAAGTGTTCGCCGAGTCGTAGTAGATATCGGCATAATAGTTGGTCAGCAATGTGACATCGAGCCAGCGGGGATTGGCATAGCGGGCGCCGACATGGACCTTGTGCCGCGGGTCATTGGTCAGATAGTTGCCTTTGGTTTCGGGGTTGTTGTCGTTCTTTGCGATTTTGGACACGTTGAAAGTGTAGTTTCCAAACAGGGTCAAGGCCCGCATCATTTCCCAGCGCAACTCCAGTTCGATGCCGTAAATGTCCACTTCTTCCACATTCTCGAGCTGGTTGAACTCGCGGGTGGTGCCATTGGGCAACGTCTGGGTGGAGAGCAGCCGATCACTGATGTAATCCTTGGCAAAGGACTGGTAAAAGGTCAGGCGGCCCCACAGGCTGTCCAGCCAAGAACGTTCGACCCCCACATCGTAGGACCAGATCTCTTCCGGCTCCAGATCGGGATTTGCGAATCGGTAGAATCGGCCCGCCGAACGCACATGAACCTTGTAGAGCTCGAACAGCGTCGGCGCGCGAAATCCTTTGCCGGCCGACGCCCGCAGGGTGGTCCGGTTGTCCGGGTGGTAGGCGATGCCCAGCTTGGGAGAGAAACTCTCCAACCGCTCAGTGTCATACTGGACATCATATGGCGGCTGGCCGGCGGCGGCGACCGTATCGAAGTTCGCCCCGTCCGAAGTCTCGATCCAATCGTAGCGAGCCCCTATGTTCAAGATCAATCGTTCATCGAGAAAACGCATATCGAGATTGGCGAACGGCGATATAAAGCGTTGACGCCCCTCTGCGCCCGCATCCCGATCGCTGGTGGCATAATCTTCATTGTAGTGCCATGTGACGTCCTTGTAGGCGACGCCAATGGTCAAGGGGGCGGCGGACCGATTAAACAGCGTCGCTTGCAGATCGGCCCCCCAGGTGTAGGTGCCTCGCAACTTTTCTTCCCGGTTCAGGATGCTTTGATTGCCGGTGATGCTGTCCTGGAATGCACTTTTATCAGCTTGGTTGTAATAGACCAAACCTTTCAGTGCGACAGCCTCCGCGGTATGCGAAACATTCAGCCAGTATTGATCTATTTGCATCTCGTTGTAAAACCAGCGGCGCCCCTGACCGCCGCCGTAATCGTAATAAAGGGCCGCCAGAGAGATCTCCGATCGGTCTCCGATATCATAGGAGGCCTTACCCAGCACTCTTCCCAATTCGCGGTACCGTTTGATTTCGTAGGCTTCCGGGTTTTCGGTCATATAAAAACCGTTACTGTCCTCATACCCGCCGCCTAGTATGAAACCGAAATCGCCGATTTTCTGACTGTGAAACGCATGCCCCGCATAGGTCTCGCCGCTGCCCCCCTCCAGGCGCACCGACGTACGCCGCTGGGCACGCGGCTTCTTGGTGATAATGTGGATGACACCGCCCAACCCCTCGGAGCCATACAGGGCCGACGTGGGCCCGCGCACGATCTCGATGCGCTCGATGGTCTCCTTGGGAATGTGCCCCCAGCCGACCCAAGCGATGGCGTTGTTGAAGTTGTCGTTCTGCGGCACGCCGTCCACCAGCAACAGCACCCGGTTACGGCCCACCCCCCGCATGATCAACGGGCTGACAATGCCGTTGGTTTGCAGGCCGTAATGCCTGAAATTGTAAACCCCCGCCAAGCTGCGCACGATGTCCTCCACGC
This sequence comes from Desulfatitalea sp., assembly GCA_018224505.1. Taxonomy (GTDB): domain Bacteria; phylum Desulfobacterota; class Desulfobacteria; order Desulfobacterales; family Desulfosarcinaceae; genus Desulfatitalea. The sequence continues at coordinate 2,475 of JAGTVD010000252.1, forward strand.
GTTCGAAGGGCAGCGCCGCGATCTCCGCGGCCCCGATCACCGTCACGCTCTGGGGCGCATCAAACACCGGTATCTCGGTGCGCGTGGTCGACACCACCATGGCATCCAGTTGATAGACCCCCTTGGCCGTTTCGTCGGCGAAAAGGGATCCCATCGAAAGCAGATTACCAGCCAATACCGATAGCGTTGCAATTGCCAGCCATACCCGTCGTTTCATCTGATCCAAGCTCCTTTTCGATTATCGTCTGCGCCGATCCCGGCAAAAAAAAAGCCACGACGTCCGATTCCCTGGGGAAATCGCTGACCGTCGTGGCCATTGCTGTCATATCTGCGCCGCTGTCGAAAGGCGGCCAAACCGAATTTGGGCGGCTTCAACCGCCGTTGTTGTTGATTCTCATGCCTGAATCAATGGGTAAAGTCAAGCGTTGCGTGAACATTCTTTCTTTTTTCACTTTCGCCTTGCCCCCATGCAAATGCCGGTCCCGAATGGCACCCGGAAATCGACGTTCACCCCAATGTTGCATAAAAATGATGGCCTATAATCGACTCGATCCTCAAGTTCACCATATGTGGATTCCTCATCAAACCCTTCAATGAAGTGCGGATTCAATAGCCCCCCAAATACGATCCAGTCGATAATCTCGCCCCTATCCGTCAGTCAACTTGACTAACTTTATAACAAGGGGCAAAAATAATTTGACATCACCAATTCACATAAACTAATATTTGATATTGCTCTCTGAATTTCATATTCATCCGCAACGACCACGATGCCGAACCGGGTAAGACGCTTTCACAAATTCAAATGTAATTGGCTTACCATTCTTCTTGGGTCTTGGCATTTATCCTATTTAGTGTCCATCCAGTAAGCGCTGACCTTTCATGTTGTCGATTCGAGCAACCTGCGATGGTTTTGCCGTATCGGTATCAAGGCAACTTGAAACCTGCCAAGAAGCGCAAGATCAAGGCTGTCTGCTTTGCCAAAAGAAGAACCCCGATAAAAATTACAACTAATAGGGAGTAACGATTATGAAAAAATTTATTTCTCAACGAACGCATCTCTTTTTTATCTTAATTTTGAGTGTTTTTTTAATTGCAGGATGCGGCGGCGAGTGGTTGCCGCCAACTGCGGGCATCGCACCTACCGTGACGCTCACAATCCCTGCTAATGGCGCCACGGCCGTGTCCATCAACAGAGCAATCTCTGCCAGCTTCAGCAAGGCCATGGACCCCCTAACAATTACTGATGCAATATTTATCGTGGAGAAGGGTGGAACAGCTATTACAGGCACTGTGTCCTACTTTGATGTAACCGCGGTCTTTAAGCCATCAATCAATCTTGACCCCGACACCGAGTATACCGCCACGATTACCACCGGGGCCAAGGACCTGGCCGGCAATGCACTGGCAAGTGGCTATACATGGACCTTTACCACCGGTGTGACCGAAGACCTCACCAGACCCAGGGTAATCGGTACCATTGATGACGACGGCGCCACCAATGTGCCGACCAATACCAAAGTCGGCGCCATGTTCAGCGAGGCCATGGACCCATTAACGATTACCGATGCAACATTTATCGTGGAGCAAGGGGGGACAGCTATTGCGGGTGATGTGGCCTACCTTGGTGTAAATGCGGTCTTTACACCATTAATCGATCTTAACCCCAACACCGAGTATACCGCCACGATTACCTCCGGGGCCGAGGACCTGGCCGGCAATCAACTGGCAGGCAACCAGTCTCCCTTGCCCGCGGCCAGTGACTATGTATGGAGCTTTACCACAGGCGCGACCCCAGACCTCACCGCCCCCCTCGTGACGTTCTCATACCCTGAGGATGACGCAGAGGATGTGGCACTCAACAGCACCGTCACCGCAACATTCGACGAGGCCATGGACCCCTTAACAATCACCACCACAACCTTTACGGTTCGGGAGAGCGGTCCCCCGTTGGGATCCATATTAGCAGGGGTGGTCAGCTATGACTTAATTAACAGGGTAGCGACCTTTACACCATCAGTCGATCTTGATCTCGACACCGAGTATACCGCCACGATTACCACCGAGGCCGAGGACATGGCCGGCAATCTGCTCGTTGTGCCGGCAATAGGGCTGCCACCGAATCCATGGACCTTTACCACCGGTGATGGACTCGCGCCAGGCGCGGTACCTCTGGGCAGGGCCACCACATTCGGTATCATGGCAACCGGCTCGACCGCCAGCACCGGCGATACTATGATAAATGGGGATGTAGCGCTGAATCCAGGCTCTTCACAGGGTATACCGCCGTTACAAGTGAATGGCGAGATACACGTTCAAGACCAGGTGGCTATTGACGCCCAAACCGACCTGACAGCCGCCTACAACTTCGCCTGGGCTCAGGGGGTGGACGTCACCATGACCCCCGGCGATGACCAGGGCGCGGCGTATCCTTTAGGCATGGCGCCGGGTGTCTATTGGTCCGCGAGCACCATGCTAATCCAGACCCCCCTCACTCTTGACGCCGGTGGCAACGTGGATGCCGTCTGGATATTCCAGATTGGTTCCTCGCTGACTACTTTTGTCGGATCTCCGGGGGGCAATATTCTGCTGGCTAACGGCGCCCAGGCCAAAAATGTGTTTTTCGTTCCGGTTGCGGCCGCAACCATAGGCGTAGGAACCACCTTCAATGGAAACATCCTGGCCGGCGGGGATGTCACTGGAGAGACCGGTGCCACGATAAACGGAAGACTCCTGGCCGGAGCGAGCGGTGCCGGCGTCATATCTCTGGACGGCAGTACAGTGAACGTGCCTGCACCATAAGGCATGCGATATTAAGAGTATGTGGTATAAAAACGCGCAAATAGGGAAGACAGACTGGTTCTCGTCGTTCAGGCTGTCTCCCTTTTGCCCCCTCCACATCGCCTCATTCAACTGACACGAAGATCAAGCACACAGATTTTTAATAGATCCTGAGGACAACAGCAAAACGCAACAATATAGAGGAGGCCGTATAATGAAAACAATGTGTACATTAAAAACCATGCATCATACAGTACTGATGGTAGCCACCATCATTCTTCTTCTACCCTTGTCCGTCCGCTCCGAGATAAGGGCGGGAAGTTTTGAAGTGAGCCCGTTCCTGGGTTACAACTTTTTCGAAAACAGACAGAACCTGAAGGATGACTTTGTTTTCGGTGGGCGGTTTGGCTACAACATTACAAAAAATTTCGGTATCGAAGTCGCTGGAGAATTTATTAAAACCGGGGTTGATGACAGAACAAAAATTTTTACCAGGGAGGGGCAGTTCACAAGCCCTATTGATGACGTAAAAATCACCTTTTATCATTTCGATCTCATCTATCACTTTATACCCGAGAGTAATTTTAATCCCTACCTCGTTGCCGGATACGGCGGCGCCCAGTATAGTCCGGAAAAAATAAATGATGATGACATGGATATTGTCAGTTTTGGCTTAGGGGCGAAATACCGGCTGACGGAAAATATCGCCCTCAGGCTTGATCTCAGGGACAATATGATTTTTGATAAGACAATCCACAATCTTGCAGCTACCATAGGAGTAGTTTTTACGTTCGGTGGCAAGGCAAAATCCAAAACTCAAGCAATGTCTGAACCGAAAGCTGAAGAGGCAATAGTGATTGTTGCGTCTGAGCCGCAGGTCGAGGAGAAGGTTAAGAAGGTTGCGGCCGACCCGGTAGTTAAGCCGAAGGTTATTGTTCTAGCGTTTGAAGACGTGCATTTTGATTTCGATCAGTCCGTCCTTACACAAGATGCGAAGGATATCCTAAAAAGAAGCGTCTCAATTCTGAAAAAAAACCCTGAAGCCAAAATCCGTATCGCAGGATATACCTCTGCTTCCGGCACTGAAGAATACAACCAGCAGTTGAGTGAAAGAAGAGCAAGAGCTGTCTATGACTACATGACAAAAGAAGGACTCGTTCCACAGGAGAATCTTTCCACAATCGGATATGGGCAGAATAGACCGGCGGTGTATGAACCGATACCGGAGAACATATACTCACCGCAAGCAAAGTCCAATATGCGAGTTCTTTTTCAAATCGTTGTGGAATAGGAGTGCAACA
>JAGTVD010000253.1 GCA_018224505.1 Desulfatitalea sp.
CATCGTCTCACCTCCGTTAGGTCTTCCGCGTGGTGTTGCTTTTTCTTCGTCAATTCGTGCAAGGGGTCATGAGAAGCGCTTAAGGTGTAAATTTTCAAACACGGCAAGCTGTCATTTTATAGGGAGCAATTTACGTTTTCATGACCCTTTGCACCAGTGGACAAAGGTTATGCTTCGAGTGGCGGTTGGGTCGGGGAGGTTCTGATGCTCCCCGGCCCAACCGTTAAGGGTTTTCTATCCGAGGATCGCTTTCAGATCCTGCTCGGGAGTGGAGATGGGCATGATGTTGAAATTCTCCACCAGCACATTCAGCACGTTGGGACTGATGAAGGCCGGCAGGCTGGGACCCAGGCGGATGTTTTTAATCCCCAAGTGGAGCAGCGTCAGCAGGATGGCGCACGCCTTCTGCTCGTACCAGGAGATAATCATGGACAGGGGCAGATCGTTGACCCCGCACTCGAACGCTTCGGCCAGGGCGACGGCGATCTTGACCGCCGAGTAGGCGTCGTTGCACTGGCCCACATCCAGCAGGCGCGGAATGCCGCCAATGTCTCCCATTTCCTTGTCAAAGAAACGGAACTTGCCGCAGGCCAGGGTCAGCACCACACAGTCCTTGGGAATCTGTTCCACCAGCCGGGTGTAGTAATCCCGGCCAGGCTTGGCGCCGTCGCAGCCGCCGACGAGGAAGAAGTGGCGGATGGCCTTGCTCTTTACGGCCTCGATCACCTGTCCGGCCACACCCAAAACGGCATTGCGCGCGAACCCGACCATCACGCTCTTGCCGGGATCGTCGTCGGTGAATCCTTCCATGGCCAATGCCCGTTCGATGGCCGGGGAAAAGTCTTTATCGGCGATGTGATCCAGACCCGGCCAGCCCACCAGTCCGGTGGTGAAGATATTGTCGGTGTAACTCTCCTGGGGCTTCTGAATACAGTTGGTGGTCATCACGATGGCTCCGGGAAATTTGGCGAACTCCCGGGCCTGGTTCTGCCAGGCAGTGCCGTAGTGGCCGTAGAAATGGGGATGCTTTTTCAACCCGGGGTAACCGTGGGTGGGCAGCATCTCTCCGTGGGTGTAGACATGGATCCCTTTGCCCGCGGTCTGCTCCAGAATCAGCTCCAGATCGCGCAAGTCATGGCCGGAAACCAGCAATGCCTTACCCTTTTTGTGGCCCAGGGGCACGGTCGTGGGAACCGGGTGGCCGTAGGTGCCGGTGTTGCCGGCGTCCAGTAGCTCCATGGCCCGCAGGTTGATCTCGCCGCACTTGAGCGCCAACCCCACCAGGTCGTTGACCCCTAATGCATCGTTCAGAGTCGCGGCCAGGCCTTCATAAATAAATTGGTAGACCACATCGTCTTCCTGGCCGAGGATGCGCGCGTGGTCGGCATAGGCGGCCACACCCTTGATGCCGTAAACCAGCAACTGGCGCAGGCTGCGGATGTCGGGGTCCATGGCATCGGCCGCGGGCACCCCCACCTGCTCGCCCTGGGCCACCAGCTCCTGGCGGCTGGCGGCGGGCACAAAGGCAGCCGGACCGGAATTGGGCACCTGGCCGCCGGCGGATTGCACCTTGGCCTTCAAACCATCCCGGAACCGGACACCTTCCCGAATCAATGTCACGAACCGGTCCGGGTCGAAATCAACGTTGGTCAGAGTGGAAAAAATCGCTTCGCAGATGTAACGGTCCGCCGCGGGTTCCTTGATCCCCGCCTTGCGGGCTGCCAAAGCCACCTGGGAAAGCCCCTTGCTCACATAAACGAGAAGATCCTGAAGGGCGGCCACGTCGGGCTGCTTGCCGCATACACCGATCTTGGTGCATCCTTCGCCTTTGGCCGTCTGCTCACATTGAAAACAAAACATGGTGTGCCTCCTGATATTTATGTTGTGGATGGTTGGGAACAACCTTTTTTCTCCGTTTGTTTAGCGCCACCCTACCCTGTTGCCGGCGGCACAACATTGATTTAAGTCAAATGGGCCTTTTTTTTATTCCCCTACCCCGTTGCGCGCAGCGCCCCACCCCCGCAACCGGGAGCACCGGCTCGATAACCACGGCAACAGTGGCACGCCGCGCCGTCTCTTTAAGGTACATGCAATCGCCCTGGTACGCCCACCGAGAACCCTTGACTTCATTTTCATTATCGTCCAAAAAGGTTTCCATGACGCTCATCGACGACACCATCGCTAACAGCGCCCTTTTCAAGGGGTTAAGCGCGGACCAACTGGCCCAGATCCGCACCATTGCCCGCACCATGGATTTCGACCGCGGGACCCCCATCTTTTGGGAAGGGGACGAAGGCAAGGGTTTTTTCATTGTAGTCAGCGGTACGGTCAAAATTTACAAGGCATCCGCCGAGGGCAAAGAGCAGATTCTGCACATCTACGGTCCCGGCAACCCCTTTGGCGAAGTGCCGGTCTTCGCCGGCCAGCACTTTCCGGCCAACGCTCTGGCCGTGGAGAAGAGCCGTTTGCTGTTCATTCCACGCCAGGACTTCATCGACCTGATCACCGCCCACCCTTCACTGGCCCTGAACATGCTGGCGGTGCTCAGCATGCGGCTGCGCCAATTCACGGTCCAGGTTGAAAATTTATCTTTGAAAGAGGTGCCGGGTCGTCTGGCTTCCTATCTGATCTACCTGGCCGAGGAGCAGGAGAACCCGGCCAACGTTCGATTGCCGGTTTCCAAGGGTCAATTGGCCAGTTTGCTGGGCACCATCCCCGAAACATTGTCGCGCATTTTCAATAAAATGTCGGCCCAGGGCTACATCGAGGTGCAGGGCGCCGAGATTGCGCTGCTGAACCACCAGGCGCTGGAGGCGTTGGCTGAGAGCGGTCGTCTGAACGGCTGATCGTCTGCAAGTGCCCTTTTTGCGCGAACCTAAGAGCGATCAATAAACGATGGGGCTTTGAGAGGGGCTTGTTCCGTCGAATCGCTTTCGTAGTCGGAATCGATCCTTGTGGCCATACCGAAAAGGTTACGAAAACCATCGCGACGCAACACATCCGAACCCATCCGGCATCAGGTATCCACCGCCGTGATGGGAATTGCGGGAGCGGCTGAAGGCCGCCCCCGCGTAAAATCTACCGCCGGGCCACCAGCTCTTTGCTCAACAGCCGGATATGCCCCATCTCTTCCTTGATCACCGCATCCAGGCGTTCACGCCCCAGGCTTTCGGGAACTGCCTCGCGCATGCCCAGATAGAACACGATTGAATCCTTCTCCGCCGTGATGGCATCCTTGAGAATCTCCTCCATGGAAGCGGTGTTGATCGCCTTCTCAAAAAAGACCCGGGTATCCGCCAGGGCCCGCAGGTAGTGCACCGCTTCGCCATCGGGATCGAACACGGTGGATCCCTTTTCCTGCGCTTGCAATTGATCCCGCATACGGGCGAAGGTTTTCTCGTGGTCGTCTTCCATGGCCGCCAGCTCGAGGAGAAACTTGCGGGCCGGTTCGTCCTTCACCGCCTCGGCGGCGGTGCGATAGAATTTGGCCCCATTGCGTTCCAACTGCAGGGCGATCTCGAAAATGTCATCGGCGTTAAAATCATACATCATCTGAGCGCGTTCCTTTCCTTTGATCCTTTTATCGTTCGATGGGTCTGCTGTTTCCAATACCCAAAAAGATAGCGGTGAACCTCCGCACCTTATTGGGATTTCATCCGGCACTCTTTATCCCACTCCGGGCAGGCCTCTTCCCGAGGCTTGGTGTATTTGACCATGCACTCGCCGCACTCCAACTCGATGTTGGGCATATCGCCATACTTCTTCTTAAGCTCTTCAGGGGTCAGGTGGGTGGCGAAACTGCAGCCACACTGGGGGCAGGCGGATTTAATATGATATCGCTTTTCGCTCATGAACTCCTCCTTGTTTAATGATTCAAGTGTCAATCGACAGCCAGGCCGAAGGCGTGGGGCAGTTGTGCCGTTCCCCCTCAGCCGAGTAGTGTGTTCAGCGTCTCCTCGGGCAGCACCTGTTCTTCCAGGGCCACTTGTCGAACCGTTTTGCCGGTCGCGTAGGCCTTCTTGGCCACATCGGCTGCCCGGTCATAGCCGATCTGCGGCACCAGTGCGGTGACCAGCGCCAGACTCTGCTCGATGAACCCTTCGCAGCGCTGCCGATCGGCCGCCAGGTCCCGGATGCATTTATCGGCCAGCAGCCGACTCGCACCGGCCAGCAGATCAATGGACTGGAGCAGGTTATGGGCAATGAGCGGCAACGTGACGTTGAGCTCGAAATTGCCCGACTGGCCGGCCAGTGTAATGGTGGTATCGTTGCCCATCACCTGGTAAGCCACCTGGATCACCGCCTCGGGGATCACCGGGTTGACTTTTCCCGGCATGATCGACGAACCGGGCTGCAAAGCCGGCAGCCTGAGCTCCCCGATGCCGCAGCGCGGGCCTGATCCCAACAATCTGATATCGTTTGATATTTTAACAAGACTGACAGCCACGGTCTTGAGGGCGCCGCTGGTCTCCACGGCGGCATCCCGGGCGGCCTGGGCCTCAAAGTGGTTCTCGGCTTCGGTAAAGGTGATCCCGGTCCGTTCCGACAGGGCACCGATGGTGCGGGCGGCAAACGCTGCATGGGTGTTCAGGCCATTGCCCACGGCAGTGCCGCCCAGTGCCAGCTCGGTCAGCCGCGGCAGCACACCTTCCATCCGCCGGCCCCCCAGTTCGACCTGCCGAACGAAAGCCGAGAAGGCCTCGCCCAGGGTCATGGGCACGGCATCCTGCAAGTGAGTGCGCCCGATCTTACGTATATCTCCAAAGGCACGACACTTTTCGTCCAGCGCCAATCGCAAGTGGTCCATGGCCGGCAGCAACCGTTGCCGGATCGCCAGGACCGCTGCCACATGCAAGGCCGTCGGAATCAGGTCGTTGCTCGACTGGCCCATGTTGACATGATCATTGGGATGCACAGGCGAACGCCCGCCCCTTTGTCCGGTGAGGATCTCGTTGGCCCGGGCGGCGAGCACCTCGTTCATGTTCATATTGGTGGACGTGCCCGAACCGGTCTGGAAAAGGTCCACCACGAACTGGTCGTCGAAACGGCCCTCCTGCACCTCCACGGCCGCCTGGACGATGGCATCGGCCAAACGGCCTTGCAGCAAACCCAGCGCCTGATTGGTGCCGGCAGCGCACTGCTTGATCGACGCCAGGGCACGGATGAGTTCAATGGGCGGCTTCAACCCGCTGCACATGAAGTTGTCCACCGCCCGCTGGGTCTGGGAGCCATAATAAGAGGCCATCGGCACCCGCACCGTGCCCATGCTGTCCTGTTCTTCACGAAAGGCTTGCCCAGTGGTATCTGCAGACATCGTTCTCCTCATACCGTAACAGCGCGGCAAGATAGCACAATACCGTTTCTGCGGCCAGCGATTTTAAAACCGCTCCCACAGCTTGAATGGGGGTTGTTACCTCGGGGAGGCTGACGCCTCCCTTTTGGTGTTGCGGATTTGCCGGAGGAACAAAACTACGGCATGCGTTCAATACTGTCCCGCAGTTGCGAAATCTCGATGCCCAGGCCGATGCATTGCTTGCCGGTCAGACACATCTCGGCATCCCCCTCTTCCAGAAAAGTCTTGAGCTCATGATTGTCCTTTTTCAGATCCACCACCCAACGCTCCTGAGCCGAATCATACTCCACATCCACATCAATGCCGCATTCACCGATATCAGGGTAAATTTCTCTGATTTTGTCACACAGTTCAGCCTTTGAGATCATCTTGTCCTCCTATAATTGAATGGTTCAAGGGTGATTGACCCCCATAATAATCACGATTGCCCCGGACGAAAGACCAGCGGCCCATTTTGCAGCAAGCGGCCCCAACACGGAGAGGGTTTGTTGGGTTTGTTGGGTTGGGGGGTTGTTCCGTTGCGGGGGAATCTCCGGGGCAATGGCATATCTACTTTGACAACAAGGTGTCAATCCTTCTATAGTTTTGAAGGAAATCGGCCGATAGAATAGAAAACCATGCTTGCGGAGTCACCATTCGGGATGAAAACCCTGTTCCGGCACATACGCACCTTTTTTGTGGAAACGCGCAACCGTCTGCACCGCGGGCAGGTCACCCGCGATGACCTCTTCATCGGCGAAGTATTGAAGCGCAATCAAATCATTACCGATTTCCAATTACAACAAGCCCTTGAAGGCCAGCAGGAAATCCTGAAACAAAAGGGCCGGGCCATGCGCCTGGGCCAGGTGATCGTGGATTTGGGTTTTGCCGCCGAAAAGGACATCATCCGGACCATCAACGCCGAGTACCAGATCGAAGTCACTTCCCTGGCCGACGATATCCGCGAACTGCTGGCCGGCAAATACGGCGCCTATTTCGAGCGTCTGCCCCAGCCGCGCATGCCCATGTGGGCTCAAATGGCGGTGGCCACCACCGTCATCATCGTGCTGACCATGCTGGCCCTCGGCATGGTGGTTTTGAGCCAGCAAAAAGAGCGCCTGTACGAACAAACGGTGCGCCTGGGCACGGTGAGCATCAACTACTTTGCCAACAACGCGCCCATCCCCCTGCTGGAGGATGATATTCTGCGCCTGAACACCCTGATCCGCGAGGCGGCAAGGGTGGAAGGGCTGCGTTATGCATTGATCGTGGGGCCGGACAATCTGATCAAGGCGCACACCGACGTCAATCTCATCGGCCTGCCCTTCAGGCACTTTGTGGAGAACCCCACCACCCGCCAGCAGGACGAAGTGGTCTATTATCGCTACAACCGTCCGGACGGCGAACGGCTCATCAATCTTTACCGCACCATCAGTTTCAAAGACAAACCCCTGGGCCAGGTGCACGTGGGTATCTCCCTCAATTTTATCGAGGAGTTGATCCGTCAGGAAAGGCTCTCCATCGTGCTGCTGACCCTGCTGATTCTCATGGTCGGGCTCGGCGTGGCCGTGGTGTACGGTGTTCGATTTTCCCGGCCGGTCTCCCAGTTGGTGCGCGCCACCAAGGAGATCGCCATGGGCAATTACCAGTACCGTGTCCCTGTCCGGCGCAAGGACGAACTGGGCACCCTGGCCGGCGCCTTCAATCGCATGGGGCAGGAATTGTGGAAAAACGCCATGGCCCAGAAATCCTTTGGTAAATATGTGGGGACCGAAGTGCTGGACCTGATCCTGGCCAATCCGGAAACCGGATGGCTCAAAGGGACACGCAACGAAGCCACCATCCTGTTCGGCGATGTGCGCGGATTCACCGCCTATGCCATGGACAAACCCCCGGAGCAGGTGGTGGATGCCCTGAACACCTACCTGGAAATTGCCACCCGGGTCATCATCAAGCATGGCGGGTACATCGACAAATTCATCGGGGATGCCATTCTGGGGGTTTTCGGCGTGCCGGTCTACCGCCAGGACCATGTGGAACGGGCCGTACGCGCCGCCGTCGCGTTGCAGGAAAAGCTTCTCACCGAAAGCCTCAAAGGCAATTCATTGCTGGCCCATATCGGCATCAGCATCCATACCGGCGAGGTGTTGGCCGGCAACGTGGGGTCCCAGACCAAAATGGAGTACACCGTCATTGGCGACAGCGTCAACCTGGCCTCGCGTCTCAACGCCTTTGCCGGACCGGCGGAGGTGGTTGTCAGCCGCCAGGTGGTGGAAAGCATTGAACGGTTGATCGAAGTGCAGCTTCTGGGTCCCAAAACGGTCAAAGGCCGCACCGATCCGGTGGATGTGTTTAAAGTCCTGCGCATAAAGGGGCCGCACATTGCCAAAGATTAACCTGCACCGATTCTTATGGGTTCTGCTGCTCTGGCTGGTAGCGGCCTGCGGCTGCACGGGGCACCTGTGGTCTGCGCCCCAAAGTCCCGAGCTGATCCAGGCAGACGGATTTGTCATTGTCACCGCGACGGATCAGGACAGCCTGGACAGCCTCGCCCAAGACCACCTGGGCCGAGCGGACCAGGCGTTCCGGATTGCCACCTATAATGGAATCGACCGGGTCGCGCCGGGGCAGCGGCTGGTAATCCCCCGGACGCCCCTCACTGTTTGGGGTTTGAGGGCCGATGGGTATCAGGTGGTCCCCATCCTCTACTATCCCCGCATCGATCCGGATCCTGATGCCGGCAACACCGGCGCCATCTCCTCCGAGACCCTGGACCGACAGATGCACTACCTGCGGGAAAACGGCCACGTGACCGTCTCCCTCGATCAACTGCATGCTTTTTTAGCCCGGGGCGCACCGCTGCCGCCCAAGGCGGTGATCGTCACCTTCGACTCGGCCCGCCGATGGGTCCATGAGATTGCCTACCCGATTCTTGAGCGCCATGGCCACACCGCCGCCCTTTTCGTGCCCACCGCAATGATCGGCCAAGCACCCAACATGGACTGGAACGCTCTGGCCGCAATAGCCGCCGCGGGATGGGACATCGGTGTGATGGGGCTGGGGGAACGGAACCTGACCCTGATTCCCTCCGACACCGGCACCGACATCTACTTGAAGCTTTTAGAAGATGAGATCCGCCATTCGCGCCAGCTCCTGGAAGACAACCTCCAACGTCCCTGCCTCGATTTCGCCTATCCCGACGGCGGGACCAACGACCTGATCATCGCCCTGCTGAAACAGTACGGCTACCGAAGCGCCTTCACCCGGCAACCCGGCCACAACCCCTTCTTCGTCCACCCATTCCTGGTGCACCGCACTGTCATCGACACCGAAACATCCGACCAGCGTTTCCAGGACGCATTGACAACCTTCATCCCGGTGCGACTGCGATGAGACGACACGGCCAAATAGCGATTTTTTGGGTTCTCATCCTTCTGGCGGGCTTCACCCACGGCTGCGCCGGCGGCCTTGCGTGGCTTGCGAAAGACAGCCAGGACCCTGCCACCTTGCCCGCCGAGACCTACCGCGCCAAGGCCGACGCCCTGGAACAACAAGGCGAGTGGCGTCAAGCGGTGTTCACCTGGCGCGTGGTGGCCCACCTCGATCCGGAGGACCCGGGCGTCACAGACACCATCGCCGCCCTGGAACGACGGATCGCCGAAACCGCCAACGCCCGCTATCAAGAGGGGGTCGTCCATTTTCAAAAAGAAGCCTACGAAGCGGCACGCAACGCGTTTCTCTCGGTACTCCTGCTCGACCCCGATCATCAGGGCGCCCGGCACCATCTCAATACTCGTTTGTACACCACCGGACATGCCACCTACCGGGTACAGCGGGGCGACTCGTTCACCAAAATAGCGAATGATGTTTACAAGGATGTCAGCAAAGCCTACGTCCTTGCCTATTTCAACGACATGGACCCCCATCGGCCCCTGTTGATCGGCACCGTGCTGGTGCTCCCCCAACTGGACGCGAGACAGCTGCTGCCCCGCAGGGATCTTCTGGCTTTGCTGGATCAGGCTCAGCAGGCGCTGCAAGAAAACCGATTCGGGGAGGTGATCCGACTCACCGAACGTATCAAAACCCAGAGCCCCGGCAATGTTCAGGCCCGGCAGCTGGCCGACGCTGCCCATTTCGCCCTTGCCACGGCACTGATCGAACAAAAGGATTATCCGGCAGCCCTGACAAGGCTCCAACACATCAGCCCGAATCACCGCGGCCGGGACCAGGCCATGGCCCAGGCCCAACGCCACCTCCAGCGCCAGGCGTCCGAGGAAAAACTGCGACTGGCCCAGCAGCACCTGGACAATGGCGAACTTCAGGCCGCCATCACCCTCAGCCGGCAAATCCTCGAGCGGCAACCCGCCCACCGGGAGGCGCGGGGCATTTCGGATGCGGCTCACTATGCGCTGGGCCGGGAGCACTTGGAACAGGGACGGGAAAACCAGGCCATCGCGGCCCTGAGTGCTTTGGACAAAAACTATCAGGATACGGCCCAACTGCTCAGCCAGGCCCACGCCCGGCGCAACACCCGAGCCGAAACCCACTATCGCGAAGGGGTGATGCACTTTTTGGGGGAAGAGCTTGAACGGGCCATCGAATCCTGGGAAAAGTGCCTGGCCCTGAACCCCAATCACCCCAAGGCCAGGCAGGACATTGACAACGCCAAACGTTTACTGGAAAAGTGGCAAACTCTGGACAAAAGGCCATGACCATTGCCTCCGATAAAGTCCAACGGTGCGGTTGAAGTGAATGGCACGGATCGATCGAGACTGTTTATGAAGCGCAACCACTATTTCAAACCGCTGCTGATCGGAGCCCTGTCCATCGTCCTGGCCTTCGCCGCTTGCGGCAATCCCCTGGCGCGCAACGACCTGGAGGCCATTCAGGACCGGGGTGAACTGGTGGTGATCACCCGCAACAATGCGGCCTGCTATTTCGAATCCGCCCACGGCATGGCCGGTTTCGAATTTGAAATGGCCTCGGCGTTCGCCGATGCCTTGGGCGTGAGCCTGCGCATGGTGGTCATCGAGGATGAAGCCGAAATGGTGGCCACGTTGTTGCGCGGCGAAGCCGACATCATCGCCGCAGGCAAGCTTTTCGGCCTGAAGGCCACCCGCATGCTGGCACTGGGGCCCGGATACCTCGAAGTGAGCACGCAAATCGTAGGCCGCCGTGGCGGACCCAGCATTGAAGGTGCGGAAGACCTGGCTCAGACCGCCATCGGCGTGGCCGGCGACAGTGCCGCCATCGAACAGCTCAACGCACTCAAGGCCGCCCATCCGGAACTCAGCTGGCATACCTTTCCCAACCAAAGCAGTGAAGAACTGCTCCTGATGATCTGGAACCGCGACCTGCCCCTCGCCGTGGTGCAATCCAACATCTTGAAAATGAACCGCCGCTTTTATCCGGAGTTGATGG
>JAGTVD010000254.1 GCA_018224505.1 Desulfatitalea sp.
AATAGGTGAAGCCCAGCAATGCCAGGCTGATGGGGCAGGCAACCCCCCAGCGGATGGCCCAGAATAGATGCTTTTGCTCCGGCACCACCACGGCATCCACACCCGCAAAAGCGGCAAAAAAGAACGCGGCCACCGCCAGCGCCATGCGGACCTGCCAGAGGGTGCTCTGGAAATATGCCTCCGCGAACGGCCGCTCCAAATGGTGATCCGGCCCCCGGAAGGCCAGGGTGATGGGGTGCATTTTCATCGTTGGAACCGAATGGCCGCTACCTTATTTGAATCGATTTTGATTCGATCAGGATTCGATGCCCGTGCCAGTGCTGATAAGCCTTTGCCTAAAATTGTTATCGGCTGTTTGGCCCGTGCTCTTTAAGAATGCTCACTTTTTATTCAGGACCGCCTGTGGCGGCACCGATATGTGGGTGGCTGAAAAAGATTTTTTGCTGAGCACACGGAGGGATAGGCGAACTCGGGAGTGGGTATGGGTTGGCACGGTTAGCGGTCCGGCAGGCAACTGAAAAGAAAGGGATGCCTGATGAAATCTTTGGGGGGTGGGCCTGGACGAGTGGCACCACCCCACATAAAGGAAGTCGGGGTCAGCGTTTGCGCGAGCCCTTCTTCCGATACACTTTCAATGCACTGCTATCTTGAAGGGTGCGTCTTGGCGCAACCGCTTAGACTTTCCAGGCATCGATTTCCCTCAGTCGGCGCAGCATATCCATGGGGGATGAGGATTGGGCGATGTCCATCAGTTTGTTCATGCGCCCTTCATCGATGTTGGTTTTATTCATCACCCGCTTTTTGTAGGCTTCTTTCAATACATCAAGCAGCTGATCCAGATCACAAGGCTTTTGCAGATAGGAATGGGCACCCATTTTGGTACATTCCACGGCCGAGTCGATGTTGCCGTGACCGGTGAGGATGACGATTTCCATCCAACTGTGTTCCTGCTTCAGCGCCTTGAGTGTTTCTTCGCCCTGCATTCCGGGCATGCGCAGATCCAGGAGGGCAATATCCACAGCGTTGTTGCGAGCCGCCTCCAGGGCCTTGTCGCCACGGGTGACGGCGATCACATTGAAGTCGCGTGCCTCGAGCCTCTTGGTCATGGCCTCCAGAAATTTTTCCTCATCATCGGCGAACAGCAGATTGATTTTATTTTCCATAAGATCGGGCTCCTTTTTGGGGCAATTTATTTTTATTTATGGCAAAAATCGTTCTAAAGTCAACAGAAACACACATTTTGATTTTGACTTCATGGCCATCTTCTTTTAATTAAGGATCTTTTTGACAGGTTATTGGAGTGCCGGAACCTGCTCCGAAACGCAACAGGCCATTTTTGCCTGCGGAAGGAGGCCAATGACGAACGATAAAGCAACCCACAGGGAGCCGGACCCCCCCAGCGCTTCCAAATCCATTGCGGGTGGCGGGTACATTTATGCCGACGAAACGGCTCGGAAGAAATATTTCCGCTATTTAAAACGTGCCCTGAAGGTCGGTCTGCTGCTCGCCTATCTAATTCCCATTACAATCCTAACCGTTTATTTTGACTATAAATTCAACACATCGATCCGCGAAAGCGCCAGTTTGCACCTGGCGGCTGTGACGGAGAGCCAGCGCAATACCATCGCCCTTTACATGCAAAAACGAATTATCAACATATTCAACCTGTTTCACCCTAAAGATTTCAATCTGCAACCAGTCCCGGACGAAATGGGCTATTACCTGGCCAACCTTCTCAAGGCGGACGAGGGGTTTGTCGATATCGGTTTTATCAACCCTGATGGCATCCAGGTGGGATATGCCGGCCCCTACCCGCATTTATTGAACAAGGATTACAGCCAGGAGGACTGGTATATAGAGTTGACCACCCGTCCCCAGAGTTATGTCGTTACCGATCTCTATCTGGGGCTGCGGGGCGTGCCCCACTTCACCATCGGTGTCAAGCAGATCATCGATGGAAACTATTATGTCATCCGTACCAGCCTGGATCCCTATAATTTGTATACGTTTCTCACCGCCAGCAGTCATGGCAAACGCGTGGACGGTTTCTTGATCAACCGAGACGGCTTGTATCAAGCGGTGGACACCGATTTTGGTCAGTTGCTGGAACCGGCCGTTTTTATTCCACCGGCAGGTAAAAGCGACGACGTCGTCGAAATCAACGTTAAAGGGCAAACGATGCTTCTGGCTTACACCTGGCTCAAGGAAGTACCCTGGTGTCTGGTGATGTGGCAGCCCAAGGACGTGGCCTTCAAAGAGATGGAGAACATCCGTTACAGCATGATCGTTGGTACAGCCGCACTGGTGCTGGGATTGATGGTGATCATATGGCTGATTGTCAACCGGGTGATCAACTGGACCGAATCCCTGGAGCATGACAGGGCCGAGCTCAAAACCCAGCTTTACCATACCCACAAGCTGGTGGCTGTGGGGCAGCTGGCCGGCGGCGTGGCGCACGAAATCAATAACCCGCTGGCGATCATCGCCAGCGAGGCCGGTCTGATCCGGGATATGCTGGACAAGAGCCTGGGCCTGGAATGCACCCCTGAAACCATTATCAAGGAGTTGAACGAGATCGACAAGGCGGTGTACCGGGCGAAAAGCATTACCCAGAAAATTTTGAGCTTTGTCCGGCGCACCGATCCGAAGTTGGTGCCCTGTGACATCCGGCAGTTGCTTGAGGACGTGGTGGCCGGGGTTAAGGAGCAGGAGTTCAGTGTTTCCAATATCACTGTCGTGCGCGATTATGATCCCGGCACGCCTGAGTTGATGCTCGACCCCGATTTAGGGCGGCAGGTGTTTCTCAACCTGCTCAATAATGCCAGCGATGCGGTCGGTGAAGGGGGCACCATTACCCTCAAAACCCGCGCGGAGGACGGTTGGGTCAAGGTCACTGTGGCCGATAACGGCGTCGGTATGGATGCCGATCAACTGCATAAGGTGTTCATGCCGTTTTTCACCACCAAAGAGGTGGGCAAAGGAACCGGCCTGGGGCTCTCCATCAGCCAGAACATTGTTGAGGGATTTGGCGGGCGGATTGAAGTGGAAAGCGAGCCGGGCGTCGGCAGTACCTTCACGGTAGTGCTGCCAGCCATTAGTTGATGCGCTGGTCTTTTTTAGCGACAGGGGGTCAGTGTTTAACCGTTTGCTTGCAAGGAGTCTATTGGGTGATACCGAACGAAAACAAATATTTTAAAGGATCCTAAACAGAGAAAAAGTGGAAAGGAGTAAGCGATGGCAGAGAGCGGCGGTAAGCATCCCACCAACGAAAAACCCACCATTTTGCTTGTCGATGATGAGGACCAGTTCCGGGTATCACTGGCCAAGCAGTTGTCCGTGCGAGGCTACAACGTGCTGGAAGTCAACAATGGCGAGGACGCCATCAAGATCGTGCGCCACGAAAATCCCGAGGTGGTGGTCCTCGACCAGAAGATGCCCAAGATGGACGGCGTCCAGACTTTGAGGGAGTTGAAGAATATTCGCCCTGAGGTCCAGATCATCATGCTCACGGGGCACGGGAGCATCGAATCGGCGCGCCTGACCGGTAAGCATGATGTGTTCGGTTACATGCAGAAGCCCACCCCCATTGATGAATTGACGGAAAAGATCGAGGCGGCGCGCCAGGAGCGCACCTACGCCATGCTGCGCCATGAAATGCCGGTGATTGAGAAGAAAAGTTTCAAGGCCTGGTTCATTGGCGAGCAGAACGCCCGACCCGGTTTCATTCTCATCGGGGCTCTGATTTTCGCTTTGCTCTACTTTATGCCACCCTCGGAGCGACTAAGGATGCTGCTTACCACGCCCAAGGGCAGTGCACAGGAAGCTGTGATTCTGGGCTACTCCGACTACCGCCGCTTGAAACCAGACCAGACTGTTGCCCAATATTATGCGGAGCGTGCCGGACTGTATGAAACCGTCAAGGCCCCCGATGGCACCAAGACCCGTCGCTTACTGGGGGCGGAAGCCGCTATGAAGCGGGCCCACGTCATGATCGGTGTGTTGATTGTGGCCGCCCTTTTCTGGGCCACCGGGGCGGTGCCCGTGGGGATCACCGCCCTGCTGGTGGGGGTGTTGATGTACTTTTTCGGGGTGCTGCCGCCGGATGGCGTCGCCCGGGCCTATGCCAAGGATG
>JAGTVD010000255.1 GCA_018224505.1 Desulfatitalea sp.
CGTCCAGGCCACCGGCTGGGGCAAGTCCGCCGTGTACTGGGCCGCGACCTCGGCGCTGCGTGCAGCCGGCCGCGGCCCCACGCTGGTGGTGTCGCCGCTGCTGGCGCTGATGCGCGACCAGGTGGCTGCCGCGGCGCAGGCCGGTCTGCGCGCGGCCACCGTCAACTCCACCAACACCGAGGACTGGAACGCCGTCTTTCAAAACATCGCCGACAACACGCTGGACGTGCTCCTGGTGTCGCCGGAGCGCCTGGGCAACGCGGGCTTTGCGCGCCGCCTGCCGGGGCTGCTGGCGTCCACCGGGCTGGTGGTGATCGACGAGGCGCACTGCATCTCTGACTGGGGCTTCGACTTCCGCCCCGACTACCAGCGCCTGGCGAAGACGCTGCTGGCCATCGGCGCGAACACGCCCGTGCTGGCCACCACAGCCACGGCCAACAGCCGCGTCACGCTGGACATCGCGCGCCAGCTGGGGCCGCAGGCGCTGACCTTCCGCGGATCACTGGCGCGGTCTTCTCTGCGCCTGGCCGTGGTGCCCGGGCTGCAGGCGCTGGAACGCTACGCCTGGGTGGCCGATGCGCTGGCCACGTTTGCGGGTTCAGGCATCGTCTACGCGCTGACCGTGGCCGAGACCGAGCGGCTGGCGGGCTTTCTTCGTTCCTGCGGCTTCGAGGTCGCGGCCTACCACGGCGGCCTGGAAACGGCCGGGCGGGAGCAGATCGAGGATGCCCTGCGTCGCAACGCCTTGAAGGCCGTGGTGGCCACGTCGGCCCTGGATCGCCAACCGCCTGGATCTGGGCGGCACCAACTGTGTGCTCGATGCCGCCTGCGCCAGTTCCATGGGCGCCCTTCACACATCGGTGCTGGAATTGACCACCGGGCGGTCTGAAATGGCGATTACCGGTGGTGTGGACACCATCAACGACCCGTTCATGCACATGTGCTTTTCCAAGACCCAGATCCTGTCGCCGGCCGGGCAAATTCGACCGTTCAGCCAAGCGTCCGACGGCACACTGCTGGGCGAAGGTGTGGGGATGGTGGTGCTCAAGCGGCTTTCCGACGCCCAAAGGGACGGCGACCGCGTCTATGCGGTGATCAAAGGCATCGGCGCCGGCAGCGACGGTAAATCCCAAAGCATCTATGCACCTCGGGCCAGCGGCCAGGCGGCTGTATTGAAACAGGCCTACGATCTGGCGAGGGTTTCGCCGCAGAGTGTCGCTTTGGTGGAAGCGCACGGCACCGGTACGCGCGTCGGCGATCAGGTGGAGTTCCAGGCGCTGTGCGAGGTTTTCCGCAATGAGGGCACTGCGCCCAACCGCTGCGCCTTGGGCTCGGTCAAATCCAACATCGGCCACACCAAAGCCGCCGCCGGCACCGCCGGACTGATTAAAGCCACCCTGGCGCTCTACCACAAAGTATTGCCCCCCACGCTCAATGCCCATCCCACCGATCCCAAGCTGGGGGTTGAGGAGAGCCCATTTTACATCAATCACACGTTGCGGCCCTGGGTCGCCCCCAACGGTGAAAAAAGACGCGCCGGTGTGAGCGCCTTCGGTTTTGGCGGCAGCAACTTCCATACCGTACTGGAAGAGTACGATACGGCCCGGCAGGAACCGGCCTGGGACGGCTCGGTGGAAATAGCCGCTTTTTCAGCCGCCACGCCCGATGCCCTGATCGAACAGATCAACCGGTGGACGGATTTGATGGGACCCGACGCGCGCGCGGACGACATTGCGCGCCAGGCTGCCGGGACCCGGCAGCGGTTCCGGGTCGAAGACGCTCATCGGGCAACGATGGTGTTTTCCCCGGCGGATGGGGCATCCAAGGTGCGGCAACGCTGCGATCTCGCCATATCCCGTGTTCGCGAGGGGACCCCGTCAGCAGCAAACAGTGCCGGTGGCGATGGTATATACATCGGCAGCGGAGCGCCCGCCGGTCCCCTGGCCTTTTTGTTCCCGGGCCAGGGCAGCCAATATGTCGCCATGGGCCGGGATTTGATGTGCACCTTTCCAGCCGCCCTGGAAGTGCTGAACGAGGCGGAATCCCATTTTGCGCACGAGCAGCCGCTGACCGATTATCTCTATCCCCGTGTTACGGACGATGCGACCGGTAATTCCCGGCGGTTGCAGAACACGGCCGTGGCCCAGCCGGCCATTGGTGCGGTGAGCACGGCCTTGCTGGCCGTTTTGGATCACTTTGGCATCACCCCGGCCGCCGCCGCTGGCCACAGCTATGGTGAGCTGGTTGCCTTGCACGCAGCCGGCTGGATCGACCGACCCTCGCTGTGGCAATTGTCCGTGGCCCGGGGGCGGCTGATGGCCGCCGCCGGAGAAGGCGCCGGCGATGCGGGCGCCATGCTGGCGGTGGCGGCACCGTTGACGGAACTCGACCCGTGGGTCGCCTCCCTGGATCAAAAAGTGATCCTGGCCAACCGCAACAGCCCGGCCCAAGGGGTCCTCTCCGGGTCGACGGCCGCCATCGCGGCGGCGGAAAGCGCCTGTCATGCAAAAGGGTGGCGAACGGTCCGTCTGCCGGTTGCAGCCGCCTTTCACAGTCATCTGGTGGCGCAGGCCCAAACCCCCTTTCAAGCGGTGGTGGACTCACTTGAGTGGACCACCGGCCGCATCCCCACCATGAGCAACACCCTGGGGCAAGCCTATCCCGAAGACTTGACGGCCGCCCGCGCCCTGCTCGGCGGACAGTTGGCCAACCCTGTTGATTTTGTAGCCAATATCGAAAACCTCTATGCACTAGGCATTCGCACCTTTGTGGAAGTTGGGCCCAAAACGGTATTGACCCGCCTGGTGGAGGCCACTTTGAAAGGCCGCAATTTTAGCACGCTGGCGGTGGACGGTTCGTCCGGCAAACGATTCGGCGTCATCGACCTGGCCGATACCCTGGGACGCCTCAGCGCTTTGGGATACGCGGTTCATCTCGATCGATGGGAGAAGCCCCTGCCCCCCGCCAGAACCTTGCGTATGCGCATCCCGCTGTCGGGCGCCAACTATCGTCAACCGCGACCGGCACGGCCGCCAAAGCAGCCGTCGGCTGCGGCCCCGGTGTCCAACCGCCGTGCAGCGGACAAGCCGAATGAAACAGGCGCCGTTGCAATGACAGCCATATCCCCAAAGCACGCTATGCAGCCGGCCCCGGCTCCGGTATCACGTCCCATGGCGACACCGCCGTTGGACACTGCGACACCAACCCCTAATCCTAATACCACTGCCACCCCCCGGCAGCAGACTGCGCATGACAATATGGATGCTACCCGTAAACGCCAAGTCAACCAAATCGTCGCCAGCGTGCAGCAAGGCCTATCGGCCATGCAGGCCATGCAGGCCCAGACCACACAAGCGCACCACAAATACCTGGAGGTTCAGGCTGAAGCCCATCGCACCTTGCAGCAAATGATGCGCAGCACCCAAAACCTGGCGGGCAGCGTCCTGGGTACCGGGTCGTTTTTGCCGGAGCAGGAGAATGCCAACGGGATCCAGCCGTCCGCGCCGTCCATTGCTTCAACGACAGCTGACCCCGCTCCGGCGCAGACGCATGCAACGTCCAACACCGAAATTGCGCCGATGCCCAATTCTCAAGTGTTTGCGCCACCACCCGGTCCGGCACAAAACGCACCGGTCGCCACAGGTGCCGGAATGACCCAAAAGGCCGCAGCGCCCCCTGGCAGCACCCATGCCGCTTCCTCGGCGCCTGCCGGCGAAGCGGTGCGCGACACGCTGCAACAGATTGTCAGCCAACTGACCGGCTACCCGGTGGAGATGCTCGGACTGGAAATGGACATCGAGGCCGATCTGGGCATCGA
>JAGTVD010000256.1 GCA_018224505.1 Desulfatitalea sp.
CGGCTGGTGGACCAGGGCAGCAGCGTGCTGATCATCGAGCACAACCTGGATGTGATCCGGTCCGCCGACTGGGTGATCGATTTGGGGCCCGAGGGCGGCGACGGCGGCGGCCGGGTGGTGGTAGCCGGTCCCCCCGAAGCGGTGGCCGCCGCGGCCGACTCCCACACGGGTCGTTTTCTGCAGACCGTCCTGGCCAATGGCGCCGTGCCGGCTGCCGTGCCGGTGCCCCTTGCGGCACAGGACCCGCTGCCGGCTGGTAACGGCCACACCATCCAGGTGCGCGGGGCCCGTGAACACAATCTGAAAAATATCGATCTGGCCATTGCCCACAACCAGCTGGTGGTGTTCACCGGGGTGAGCGGCTCGGGCAAGTCCACTCTGGCCTTCGACATCCTGTTTGCTGAAGGCCAGCGTCGCTACCTGGAGAGCCTGGCGCCTTACGTGCGCCAGTACATGAAGATCCTGGAACGGCCCGAGGTGGATCTGGTCAGCGGACTGTCGCCCACCGTGGCCATCGAGCAGCGCGTCAGCCACGCCAGCCGGCGCTCTACAGTGGCCACCCTCACCGAGGTGTACCACTTTTTGCGTCTGCTCTTCTCCAAACTGGGAACGGCTCACTGCCCCGGATGCCACCGTCCCCTTTCGCGCCAGAGCGCCACTGAACTGCATGTGCAGATCCAGGCGCGCCACGGCCGGGGCGACGCCCTGGTGCTGGCCCCCAAGGTGGCCGGACGCAAGGGGTTTCACAAGGATGTGCTGGCCCGGGCCCTCAAGCAGGGGTATGACCGGGCACGCATCGACGGCCGGGTGGTGCCCCTGACCCTCGGCATGGCACTGAGCCGCTACCACGACCATACCATCGATCTGGTGATCGGCCCGGTGCCCCGGGGCCGTGGTGCCGCCGGGCGACTGGCGGCCCTGGTGGACCGGGCCTTGCAAGAGGGCGACGGCAGTCTGATCGTACGGGGCAAGACCGGCGCCGAGGAGCTGTTCACCATCCACGGGCGCTGCCCGGCCTGCGGCATCGGCGCCGTACAGGGCGATCCGCGCCTCTTTTCCTTCAATTCGCCCCAGGGGGCCTGCCCGACATGCGAGGGCCTGGGTGTGGTGGAAGGGGAGGCCGCGGGCAATGGCGATGCGCCGGTGGCCTGCCCCCAATGCCAAGGCAGCCGGCTCAAGCCCCAGGCCCTGGCCATCACCGTCCAGGGCCGCAATATATGGGAACTGGTACGGCAGCCGGCCGTTGAATTGGAAACCACCCTGGCGGCCCTGGCCTTTCCCGACTACCAGCAGCCCCTGGCGGCACCCATCCTCAGCGAACTGACCTCCCGCCTGGCCTTGATGAACCGGCTGGGTCTGGGTTATCTCTCGCTGGCCCGCTCGGGAGAGACGCTCTCCGGCGGTGAAGCCCAGCGGGTACGCCTGGCCGCCCAGCTCGGTTCCAACCTCACCGGAGTCACATACATCCTGGACGAGCCTACCATCGGGTTGCACCCCCGGGATAACCACATCCTGGTGGACGCGCTGCGTGATTTGCGCGACCGGGGCAACACCATTGTGGTGGTGGAACACGACGAGGAGACCATCCGTGCGGCCGACACCGTGGTGGACATGGGTCCGGGAGCCGGTGCCCAGGGTGGCGAGGTGGTGGCCGTGGGCACCCTGGCCGACCTGCGCCGGGTGCCGGCTTCGGTCACCGGCGCGGTATTCGACGGCGGCCGGGCGCAGATCGACAGCCGCCTGCGCCCCTGCCGCCGCGGTCCGGCGCTTAAGATCATCGGCGCCGCCGCCAACAACCTGCGGCGCATCGATGTGCGCATCCCCCTCAATCGCCTGGTGTGCGTCACCGGCGTTAGCGGTTCGGGCAAATCGAGCCTGGTCAAGGCTACCCTCTACCAGGGCCTGCACCGCAAACTGCGCCAGCGCTCCCTGGACCCGGAGGCCTGCGCCGATATCCAGGGATGGGATCCAGTGGCCCGGGTGCTGGAGGTGGATCACAGCCCCATCGGCCGCACGCCGCGCTCGGTGCCGGCCTCCTACGTGGGCTTTCTGACCGCTATCCGCACCCTGTTCGCCCGCCTGCCCGAAGCCCGCGCCCGGGGATACGATGCGGCCCGCTTCTCGTTCAACGTGGAAAGCGGCCGCTGCCCGGCTTGCAAAGGTCAGGGCCGCCCCAAGGTGGAGATGGCTTTTCTGCCCGATGTCTACGTGCCCTGCGACGTATGCGCCGGCGCGCGCTTCAACGCCGAAACCCTGGCCGTGCGCTACAAAGGCCGCACCATCGCCGATGTGCTGTCCATGACCTTTGCCGAAGCATTGCAGTTCTTCTCGGCCATCGGCCCCATCCGCCGGGCGGTGCAGTTCATCTGCGACATCGGCCTGGGTTACCTCCAACTCGGTCAACCCAGCCCCACCCTCTCCGGCGGCGAGGCCCAGCGCATCAAGATCGCCCGCGAGATGGCCCAACCGGCCGCCGGCCACACCCTCTACATCCTCGACGAACCCACCACCGGCCTGCATCTGGCCGACGTCCAACGGCTGCTGACCGTGCTCCAGAACCTGGTGGACCAGGGCCACAGTGTTGTCACCATCGAACACAACCTGGAGATCGTAAAAGCCGCCGACTACATCATCGACCTGGGACCCGAGGGTGGCACCGGCGGCGGCCGGGTGGTGGCGGTCGGATCGCCGCGGGAGATCCTTGGCAAAACGGCCCGGTCGCATACAGCGAGGTATCTACAGCGCTACTTGGATGTGTGAGGACTTGAGGATTTGTAGAAGACATTGAAGATTTCCTTGCCTTTGATTGTTAGAAAGGCATTGTTGAGCATATCGCCGACAAAGCCCATCGCCTCGTCCATGGAGTAGGTGTCATCCATGGTGGTCAAAAGGATGGCGGCTTCATTGATCGCTAAATTGAAATAGGCTAGAAGGACCGGGTTGACCGGTTGAATGATGCCGTTTTCGATGGCCCCTTGCAATTCCTTGATTAAATTTTCCATCATTTCACTGTACAAACGGGATAAGCGGTCTTTGGACCATGGATCGCCGATGATGACGCCCGATCGCAGCTGGTTGAGAATCTCCCCGATTTTAGCGTAATGGGCATAGAAGGTTTCGAACATGATTTTAGATCTGCGGGTCAGATCCTTTTCGTTTTTCAGGGACGCCCGGATCTCCTTTTTGAAATTGCGGACCACGTATTCGATGGTTTCGACGAACAGTTCTCTTTTGTCCTTGAAATGGCGATAGAAGGTAGGCGCCGAGATGCCTACGGCTCTGGTGATTTCCCGTATATTGGTCAAGTAGTATCCCCGGTTGGCGTAGAGCCGCAGTGTGGCTTCAATGATCACTTCCCGCATCCCCGGATCTTTCGGACAGTCCTTTTTGGGGGTGGTTTTCGCTTCCATGCCGGAGGGTTTTACCAGGGAATAGCTCTCCCTGAGTTTGTGTTTGATGTGGTCCAGCGGGATCCTCGATGTTTTTGTTGTCTTCAAATATTCCAGCTTGATTTTCTGGATTGCCGCCAGGCACTGGATATGTTTCTGGTCATAGCGGGCCATTGTCTGCCCGGATTTAACCGGACGGTGCAACAGCCCGCAGTTGATGTAGTGGTGAATCGTCGATCGGGGAATGCCCGTCCTTTTTTCCACTTCTCCTATTTTCATTGCGTTGTTCCCGGGGTTGGGGTTCGATGGCCCGCATGGCAGGCCGGAGGCATTACGGGATCACATTGCTGTCAAGTAAAACTATAAATAAACATTATAAAGTAAAAATTTCAAGTCGAAAACATTCGGCCTGTAATATCCATTTGTTGAGCGTGCGAAGATGTGAAACAGCGTTATGGAAATTTAATTATTAATATCAATACAATCAGTTATCGTAAAAAAAGACGTTGCACCACCCCATTTTTTTATTTGACAAGACCCCACGGATCTTGTCTAAAAAGAGATGAACGTGGCAAAATGACGTGCAGCATGTTAACAGGCTGTAACGTGCGATGCACCTAATGAACCGTTACTATCAGCCAAAGGAGAGCCATTCATGTTAAACACCGCACTTTGCAAACTATTGGGTATCAAATACCCCATTATCCAAGCCGGAATGGGACCATTCAGCAACAATAAACTCTGTATTGCCACCGCCAATGCGGGTATTTTAGGCCTGCTGTCCACCAGCGGCATCACCACCCGAAAAGACCAGCCCGGGATTTACAGGCATTTTGCGGAAACCGGCGGCGCCTCACCCGATGATGCGCCGGAAGAGATTTTCCGCAAAATTTTCCAGCA
The DNA here is from genome assembly GCA_018224505.1 of Desulfatitalea sp. Taxonomy (GTDB): domain Bacteria; phylum Desulfobacterota; class Desulfobacteria; order Desulfobacterales; family Desulfosarcinaceae; genus Desulfatitalea. The sequence continues at coordinate 4,290 of JAGTVD010000256.1, forward strand.
AACCTTTGAGGGCACCAAGGCCACCGGTGGCATCTTCGGGATCAATGTGATGGTGTCGGCCGAACTCAAACCGATTGCCGAGATGATCATCAACACGGCCATCCAGGTCAGGCAGGAAAATCCGGAATTGCAAGAACGGTTCAAGGTGATTTTCACTTCGGCCGGCGATCCCATGGGGTGGGGGGAGAAAATAAAAGGAGCCGGTTTCAAATGGCTGCATGTGGTGCCGTCGGTCAAGGGCGCTGAACGGTGCCGCAAGGCAGGCGTGGACCTGATTGTGGCATCGGGACATGAAGGCGGTTTCCATACATCCTGGGAGCCGGTGCACAGCATGATCCTGCTGCCCGCGGTGGTCGAGGCCATGGCGCCGCATGGCATTCCCGTGGTGGGGGCCGGCGGGTTCTGCGATGGCAAGACTTTGGTCGCCGCTTTGGCTTTGGGCGCGGCCGGCGCACAGATGGGAACGCGCTTTTTGGCCACCCAGGAGAGCGATTTCGCCGAATTGTGGAAACAGGGAATCGTCAAGGCCGGGGACCGGGGTACATTGGTGGCCAGGGGGTTTGTGGGCCCGGCCCGTTGGATCAAAACCCCGGCGAGTATCCAGCACATGGAAAACACGATGAAAAAAGCGCCGGGTGTTTTTATGGGTGTTCCGGATGACGGTATGAGCCAGGATGCCCGCGATCTGATGGAGTTCGAGAAAAAGGGCATCGATGCCACCTTTGAAGGCGACGAAAGCCGAGCCCTCTACGCGGGTGGCGAATGCGCCCAGCGCATCAACGACATGCCCACCGTTAAGGCATTGGTGGATGGCATCGTCACCGAAGCCAGGGAGATTATTCAGGGGTTTTCTCAACGCTATGTGTAACACCAAGACTATCAAGAAAGGCAGGGCTATGGATACCAGAAAGATGACCATTTCGCGAGGTGTTTTCAACATCCGGGAGGGCGGCGCGCCGGAGGGGTTTCCCGTCGTCATGCTGCACGGCTGGCCGGAAAGTTCCTACTGCTGGGAGGGGGTCGCCGCCTCTCTCGATCCGGCGCTGCGTGTCATCGCACCTGACTTGCGCGGCCTTGGCGACAGCGAGCGCACCCTGAATCTTGGCGCATATCAGAAAGTGGAATTGGCCAAGGACATGATTGCACTCATCGATGCCCTCCAGATCGACGACTTCTTGCTGGTCGGGCATGACTGGGGCGGCATCGTGGCCCAGGAGATCGCGCTATTAGTGCCCGACCGGGTTAAACAATTGGTTATCCTGAATATCCCCGTCATCACCAACGCGGCCGGCGCGCAGGAAGCGGGCCAAGCGCTTGCCGCCATGCGGTTCATCCCCTACTGGTATCAGTATTTTCAAATGCAACCCGGGTTGCCGGAAGCCATGATCAAGGGCAATGAAGAGGTCTGGGTGCGTTATTTCTTCGGCAAGAAAGGCCAGGACGGCATCATCCCGCCCGAAGCCATTGCCGAATATGTCCGTTGCTACGCCATCGCGGATACCCCTGCCACTGCCGCATCCTATTATCGCGCAATGGCGATGGATGCCCAACACTGGGCGAGTCTTGCCGGGAGAAAATTTCCCATGCCGACGCTTTATATTTACGGAAAGGAAGAGATCACCATTGTCCCGGAAAACTTGAATCATCTTGAAGATGTCTTCGATTCGATTCAGGTGGAAAAACTTCAGGCCGGGCATTTCATCCAGGAAGAAAAGCCCCAAGAAGTGGCGCAATTGCTGAATCGATTCTTCCAGTCGTGAAGTCGGGCAAGTCATCAGGAGCACGGCCTTGCCGCCGGAAGGCGGCAAGGTTCCTACCGTAAGGATAAACGATGAGTGGTATTATCTCCAACCAGGAGCAGTTCGTGGCATTGGCCGACAACCCCAGCGAAGCCCCATTTGTCATGCTCAACCTCCTCAAATTCAAACAGCAGGGGGGGA
>JAGTVD010000257.1 GCA_018224505.1 Desulfatitalea sp.
GCCAGCGCCCGCCAGCATGTGGTGCGGGTCAACATGTTTCGGCCGGCGGGCGCCTATCCACTCTTTTCCGCGCCCGACGTTCACACCCCGTCGGGCATCTACGAACACCTGGCGGGCCATATGACCTGGAGCGCCCTCAACGACACCCGCCGTCGCCTCCGGCAATACGGCGCCGGCTTCACCCTCCTGGACAAGGAGCAGCTGTGCAGCCAACTGATCAGCCAATATATGGAAGTCAAACAGCGGCAACTGCTGTAGAAGATGTGAACCCATGATCATCGACCTGCGAAAATTCATCCGCACCGAGCAGCCCTACTGGGACGAACTGGAACAGATGCTCACTCGCCACCAGCGCGATCCCTACCGACGCATGGCCTTCGATGAGATCAAGCGGCTGCACTATCTCTACCAGCGGGCCTCGGCCGACCTGGCCAAACTCGACACCTATGCCACCGAGCGGGGCACCCATCGCTACCTGGAGTCCCTGGTGAGCCACGCCTACGGCATGATCTACGGCGCCCAGCAGAAAGCGGTGCGCTTCGCACCCGTAAAGTGGTTCTGGCGCACCTTCCCCGGCGCCTTCCGACGCCGATGGGCCGCCTTTGCCCTCAGCCTGGCCATACTGCTGGTGGGCGGCATCTTTGGCGGCGCGGCCCTCGTTATCGACCCGGAGGCCAAGGCAATCCTGATGCCCTTTGCCCACCTGCTGCTGGACCCGGCCGAACGGGTGGCCCAGGAGGAGAATGCCGGGGAGTACGACCGGCTCAAAGGGTCCAAAGGCACCTTCTCGGCCTTTCTCATGACCCACAACACCCGCGTATCCATCCTGGTGCTCGCTCTGGGCATGACCTGGGGCATCGGCACGGTGGTGGTGCTGTTCACCAACGGCGTGATGCTCGGCGCCGTGGTGGCCGACTACGTGCGGGCCGGCCAGAGCCTTTTCCTGGTCGGCTGGCTGCTGCCCCACGGTGCGATCGAAATCCCGGCCATTCTGCTGGCCGGGCAGGCCGGTCTGCTCCTGGCCGGCGCCCTCATCGGCATCGCCTCCGCCAAACCCATGGCGGACCGGCTGCGTGCCGTGGTCCCGGATGTGGTTACCCTCATCGGCGGCGTGGCCCTGATGCTGGTATGGGCCGGGATGGTGGAAGCCTTCTTCTCCCAGTACCATGCCCCGATTATCCCCTATGGCATCAAGATCGCATTCGGGGTGGCCGAACTACTCCTGCTGGCACTGTTCCTGCGGTATGCGGGGCGGGGCGTGGAGATAAAAGATTGATGCATCATACAGCCGCAACCCCTTTTCACCTGCTGCCCATCCGCACCCCCGAAGGGGTCTACTTCTCCCTGCCCCTGGCCGGCCCTATCAGCCGCTGCATGGCCTGGCTGCTTGACGCCGCTTGTCTGATGGCCTTTGCCAAAATGACCGAGGCGATCGTCGCGCTGCTGGGCATCTTCAGCCAGGACCTCTCCCGCGCCATATCCATCCTGCTCTATTTTATGTTCTTCATCGGTTACGCCATGGTCCTGGAGTGGTTCTGGAACGGCCAGACCATCGGCAAGCGCCTGTTCCACCTGCGGGTGATGGATATCCGCGGCTTACAGTTGCGGCCCAGTCAGATCATCATCCGCAACCTGTTGCGGGCCGTGGACAGCCTGCCGCTGTTCTATCTGGTGGGCGGTGTAACCTGCCTGGCAAGCCGTCACGCCCAGCGCCTGGGCGACCTGGCCGCCAACACCATCGTGGTCCGGACCACCCGGCAAAGCGCCCCGCAACTCGATGCGGTGCTCGCACAGGTCCGCTACAACTCACTGCGCGCCTATCCCCATCTGACCGCCCGCCTGCGCCAACACGTCATGCCGCCCGAGGCCGATGCGGCTTTGCAGGCCCTGCTGCGCCGAGACGCCCTGGCACCCGCGGCGCGTGTGGACCTGTTCGCCACCATGGCCAACCTGTTCAAACAAAAGGTGACTTTTCCCGCGGAGGTGCTGACCGGCATCTCCGACGAGCAGTATGTGCGCAATGTGGTGGACCTGCTTTTCCGGCGGTAGGTCGGCCGGAAAAACAACAGCATGCTTGCGTCATAAGTGCGAGTTCAGGTAATAACGTTCAGCAGTTCCGGATGAAAAGAAGATCGATCGCTCCTCATAAAAGATGATGGGGGTACCGGGTCCAATGAACAATGATAGTAGGCCGCGCTGCACATGGCCAGGCGATGATGCATTGATGTTGCGTTACCATGATGACGAATGGGGCGTACCGGTGCACGATGACCACAGGTGGTTCGAGTTTTTGCTGCTCGACGCCTTCCAGGCCGGGCTTTCCTGGAGAACGGTGCTGCACAAACGGGAGGCGTTTCGCAGGGTCTTTTACGACTTCGATCCCCACAGGATCGCGCGCATGTCGGACCGGGCGTTGACCAAGGCCCTCGCAGACCCGGCCATCATTCGCAACCGGCTCAAGATTCATTCGACGGTGCGCAACGCGCGCGCCTTTCTCGATCTGCAGGCGGAAGTGGGCTCGTTCGACACGTTCATGTGGTCTTTTACCGAGGGCCGGGTTATCCATAACCGCTGGACGCGCGCCGACCAGATTCCGGCCGTTACCCCTCTTTCCGACCAGGTGAGCAAAGCCCTGAAAACCAAAGGATTTTCATTCGTGGGCAGCAAAATCTGTTATGCATTACTCCAGGCATCCGGGGTGGTCAACGATCATCTGGTGCACTGCTTCAGACATGCCGAACTCATCCAGGCGCCGTAAGCTTTGAGCCAACCATTGAGTGCCGGCGCTCTGTTGGTCTGGAAAAGCAATGATCGCTCGGCCGGCCATGCACAACCGCTGATGGTACATCTCAGTTGTGATCCATTTTGCGCCTCAGACCCGCTTATCTTCACCGATATCCTGGTTGAACACCTCCATACCCTTCTTCATGGCGCAAAAATCACCGCACATGGTGCAGGTTTCCGACTGCTCCGGCCTTCTGCTCGCCCGAATCATATTGGCAACTTTTGGAAAAAGCAGCAGATCCTGCAAATCGTCCCAGCGCATATCCCGCCGCGCCATAGCGGCAAACTTGTCACGGTTTCGCCGTTCGGGATATTTGCTCAGATCGCCGATGTGCACGGCCAGGCGCGTCACGCGCACGCCTTCGCGCACGTCGGCCTCGGTGGGCAGGGCCAGGTGTTCCGCCGGAGTGATATAGCAGATCAGGTCAGCGCCATGACGGGCCGCGGTCGCGGCGCCGATGGCGGCGGTGACGTGGTCGTAGCCGGCACCCACATCAGTGGGAATCGGTCCCAGCACGTAGTAGGGGGCGTGACCGCTCATCCGCTTTTGCAGCATGATATTGCCGGCGATTTCGTCCAGCGGCACATGGCCCGGTCCTTCGACCATGGTCTGACAGCCCATTTCGCGACCGATCTCAGCCAGCTCGCAGTTGATAATCATTTCGGCCATCTGAGCCCGGTCATGGCTGTCATGGATCGCCCCGGCCCGGATACCGTTACCCAGTGAGAGTACCGCGTCGTATTTTTTCATCAACTGGCAGACCCGGTCAAACTGTTCGTAAAGGGGGTTCTCCTTTTTGTTGATGTCCATCCAGGCCACCATGAAAGTTCCGCCCTTGGATGCAAGGCCGCCATAGCGAAACCCCTGTTTCCTCAAGCGCCGGATGGTGTACTGATTGATACCGCAGTGAATGGCCATGAAGCTGAGGCCGTCGGCCAACTGCTGCTCGATGAGGTCAAAGAGGTATTCGGGGTCCAGTTTGGCCGGGTTGCGGGTCTTGCGGATCGTCTCCTTGAAGGCCTGGTAAAGCGGTACGTTGCCCACCGGTCGGGTGGTGGCCGCCAGCACTGCGCCTCGCACGGCATCCAGATCACCAGCGGCAGACAGCTCCATGAGCGTATCGGCGCCCTCCTCTTCGGCGGCCATCGCTTTGCGCACCTCAAGGTCAATGTCACAGATATCCGACGATGTGCCGATGGAAGCGTTGACCTTGGTGCGCAAGCCCCAGCCGATGCCAACGACCTTCTGCCCCTTTCGCAGCGGGTTGTTGGGAATGACGATCCGGCCTTTGGCCACGCATTCGCAGATGGTGGCCGCATCGATCTGTTCGTCGGCGGCCACCGCCTGCATCTGTTCACTGATGATACCTTCCCTTGCCAGCTCGATTTGGGTCTTCATGGGGGTCCCTTACCTCGGGACGGGGCTTCGGGCGGCATCCACCCAATAAAAAACCCCGGACCGAAAAATAGATTTTCAGCCTGGGGTTTTACCTTCACCACCAAGACACATCACTTCACGGCAGGTCTTCTGACTTGCGGATCGTCCTACCGGCCGCCCCTTCCCATACCGTTTCGTCAGGATCGTGGTGTCCGCTCAGAAAAGCATCCTTGCGAACACGTTAACGGCACAGTGGTTTCGGCAGCTTTCGTCCCCGCTCACAGCGACGGGTTCGTCCCGGATTCGCACCGGGTTCCCTATTATCCCTTAACAAGGGCACCGTAAAGCATCTGGTATGCACCACCCGACATGACTGGATGGTCACCAATGAATCGCCGCAATTTATAAGAAACTTCAGCGCCTGTCAACGACAGTTGAAGCACGGAATGGAACCGCGGCTTGTTGATCGATCCGCCCCGTGGCCGGAGCATCACCCCAATGTTGCAACTTTAAGGATCAGGCAAGGGCAAGCGTGATCCGCTGGCGCCCAATGCGGTAGGGCTCTTTTTTCGCCAGCACGCGGGCCACCACCTTTTCGGGGACATCCACATAGGTAGTCTGATCTTCGATGCGAATCTTGCCGATGCAGTTGCCCGGGATGTCGGCATGGTGGGCCAGGCTGCCCACGATATGGCTCACGCTGAGACCATGGGACTTGCCGGTGTTGAGGGTCAGGCGCACCATGCCCACTTCGTGGGATTGGCCACCGCCGGCAACCGACGGCCCCTTGGCCCGCTCGGTGCGGCGGGTGACCGGCCGGCTGGGCCGGGGACGCTCCTCGCGCAGTTCACTGATGGGGTCGATGGGGCGGTTGCGTTCTTCGGCGCGCACCAGTTTGAGGGCGGCAGCGGCAATTTCAGCAATGTCGTGGCCCTGGTCGATGAGGGTGGTCACAAGTTCCCGCTCCCGCTGGCAGCGGCCACGCTTCAGCCACACACCCATCTGCTCGACCAACCGTTCATCACGCTGATTCTGGATCGCATCAGGGGTGGGCAGCTGGGCCGGGGTCATTTTCTGTTTGGTGAAGGCTTCGACCTTACGTAAAAACCAGCGCTCCTTGGGCGTGAGCAGGCTGATGGCAATGCCCGTCTTGCCGGCACGCCCGGTGCGGCCGATGCGGTGGACATACACTTCGGGATCTTGGGGCAGATCATAGTTGAACACATGGGTGACATGATCAATGTCCAATCCCCGTGCGGCCACGTCGGTGGCCACCAGGACCTTGATCTGGTTGTTGCGAAAACGCTGCAACACCCGTTCCCGGGCATCCTGGCTCAAGTCACCGTTGAGCACTTCCGCTGCAAAACCACGGCCGACCAATGCATTGACCAACTCGCCGGTGCCCAGGCGGGTGCGGGCGAACACCAGTGCGCTGACAATGGGTTCCACCTCGAACAGCCGGGTCAGGGCTGCCAGACGGTCGCTCTCGTTGACCAGGTAGTAGCGCTGTTCGACCGTGGCCACCGTCAGTTTCTGCTTACCCATGGTAAAACTTTCCGGATCGCGCAAGTAGCGCCGGGCCAGGGTGCGGATGGGGACCGGCATGGTCGCCGAAAACAGGGCCGTCTGGCGGTCGGCGGGCGTGGTCTGCAATATGGCTTCGATATCCCCGATAAAGCCCATGCTGAGCATTTCGTCAGCCTCGTCCACGATGACGCTGGCCACCCGCCCCAGGTCCAACACTTGCCGTGCCATCAGGTCGAGCAGACGACCGGGGGTGCCGACCACCACATCGACTCCTTTTTTCAAGGGTTTGATCTGTTCGCTGTAGGACTGCCCGCCATATACGGCCAGCACGCGCACACCCACATCGCGGCCGTATTGGCCGATGGCCGTGGCCACCTGTATGGCCAGTTCCCGCGTGGGAGCCAGAACAAGGCTCTGCACATGGCGCTGGCCCGGCACTAGGGCCTGCAGAATAGGCAATGCAAAACCGGCCGTCTTACCGGACCCGGTCTGTGATTGGCCGATCACGTCGCGGCCGGCCAGCATGGCCGGGATGATGTTCGATTGAATGGGGGTCGGGCTGTCATACCCCTTCTCGGTGATGGTCTGCACCAATATAGGATGCAGACCCAATGCGGCAAATGGCTGGGTCATGGATACGCTCCTGCGTGCGGTGGCACGCCCTGTCGGTTGCAGCCCTTCGCAGGCACTGCATCTGTTGTGGCCAACAGCCGACCCGTCCCGAACGCATGAGCCTATCTGTTGCCAAAAGAGGGTGAACGTATCACCTTACTCCTCATAGAGAAAGGAATATTTGAGATAATGCCCGTAGAGCCGGGGGTGGACCCTGGAAAAACGGTCGAAATCGCCCAACAACGCCATCCCCGGAATAATGGCCC